>NZ_LBHW02000099.1:0-910 GCF_001005835.2 Achromobacter sp. LC458 | reverse complement strand
CACCAACGACATCCCGGTTCTGACCGGCAAGGCTGATGGTGCAGTTACCGAAGACGGCACGCTGGTTGCCACCGGCAAGCTGGATGTGGCCGACGTCGACACGACCGATACCCACACCTGGACCGTCAACAATGACGGCAAGGGCACGTACGGCTCCTTCTCCGTTGATGGCAATGGCAACTGGACCTACAACCTGGACAACGCCAACAAGGATGTCCAAGGTCTGAAGACCGGCCAATCGATCACCGAAACGTTCACCGTCACCGTCGATGACGGCAACGGCGGCGTGGTCACCAAGGATGTGACGGTCACGATCAACGGCACGGATGACGGCGCGATCATCACTCCGTCTACGCCCGGAAGCGACAAGGGCGAAGTCGTCGAAGACACGACGGTGTCTGTTGACGGCAAGCTCAACGTCACCGACCCGGACGCCGGCCAAGCCGTGTTCCAAGTTCAGACGAACGCGCCTGGCCAACATGGCACGTTCTCCGTCGACGCCAACGGCGCGTGGACCTACAACCTGACCAACAATGACCCGGCCGTCCAAGGCCTGGGCGCTGGCAAGACCCTGACCGAGATCTTCACGGTTACGACCGCTGACGGTACGACGGGTCAGGTCGTCGTCACCATCGTCGGCACCAACGACATCCCGGTTCTGACCGGCAAGGCTGATGGTGCAGTTACCGAAGACGGCACGCTGGTTGCCACCGGCAAGCTGGATGTCGCCGACGTTGATACGACCGATACCCACACCTGGACCGTCAACAATGACGGCAAGGGTACGTACGGCTCCTTCTCCGTTGATGGCAACGGCAACTGGACCTACAACCTGGACAACGCCAACAAGGATGTCCAAGGTCTGAAGACCGGTCAGTCGATCACCGAAACGTTCACCGTCACCGTCGAT
>NZ_LBHW02000098.1:0-963 GCF_001005835.2 Achromobacter sp. LC458 | reverse complement strand
TACCAACGACATCCCGGTCCTGACCGGCAAGGCCGATGGCGCCGTCACCGAAGACGGTTCGCTGGTTGCCACCGGCAAGCTGGATGTCGCGGACGTTGATACGACCGATACCCACACCTGGTCCGTTAACAACGAGGGCAAGGGCACCTACGGCTCCTTCTCCGTTGATGGCAACGGCAACTGGACCTACAACCTGGACAACGCCAACAAGGATGTCCAAGGTCTGAAGACCGGTCAGTCGATCACCGAAACGTTCACCGTCACCGTTGATGACGGCAATGGCGGTGTGGTCACCAAGGATGTGACTGTCACGATCAACGGCACGGATGACGGCGCGATCATCACGCCCGCTACGCCTGACAGCGACAAGGGCCAAGTCATTGAAGACGAGACGCTGTCTGTTGACGGCAAGCTCAACGTCACCGACCCGGACGCCGGCCAAGCCGTGTTCCAAGTTCAGACGAACGCGCCCGGCCAACATGGCACGTTCTCTGTCGACGCGAACGGCGCGTGGACGTACAACCTGACCAACAACGACCCGGCCGTCCAAGGCCTGGGCGCTGGCAAGACCCTTACCGAGACCTTCACGGTTACGACCGCTGACGGTACGACGGGTCAGGTCGTCGTCACCATCGTCGGTACCAACGACATCCCGGTTCTGACCGGCAAGGCTGATGGTGCAGTAACCGAAGATGGCACGCTGGTGGCCACCGGCAAGCTGGATGTCGCCGACGTTGACACGACCGATACCCACACCTGGACCGTTAACAATGACGGCAAGGGCACCTACGGCTCCTTCTCCGTTGATGGCAACGGCAACTGGACGTACAACCTGGACAACGCCAACAAGGACGTCCAAGGTCTGAAGACGGGCCAATCCATCACCGAGACGTTCACCGTCACCGTTGATGACGGCAATGGCGGTGTGGTCACCAAGGATGTGACCGTCACGATCAACGGTAC
>NZ_LBHW02000097.1:0-1009 GCF_001005835.2 Achromobacter sp. LC458 | reverse complement strand
ACGTCCCGCCACCTGCTCATCCGATTCAACCGCATCACCCGCCAGGTCTACCTGCACCGCCCACCCAGTTGCGGCGGTATCGCCGTACTGCCCTGGGATGACATTCATCACGATGCAGTCCCCGGCGTGAACCTTGTCGTTGGCTGGTACCCGCCCTATTCCCCGCTCCCTTTTCCCAACATGGTTTTCGTCGGCAAGAAGAGCGTCAGCGAATTCGATATGAAAGCCGAATGGGAGTACATCCGCCGCTACATGGATGAAGGCGGTCTGGATGCGGTATCTCTGCCGCGCCTGAGTTCGCACCTGCCTTTGCCTTGGCCCGCCTTCGCGGCGCAGTTTGAGGCGTTGGGTCCGTACCTGCGTCACAGCGGCCCACTGACGTGGCTTGGAATGCTATTGATATCTCCGGCCCTGCTGGTTATCGGCCTGGGGCATTGGGTGTCGCTCATGTTGTGCTGGCGTCCGCGTTGGCCAAAGATCATTCGGGAAGCCGGCTTGCCCGGCAAGCCAACCCCGCCGTTGACCACCATCGACGACTATCCGCCGGACGTTCGTGCGGCGTTGCTGGAAAACGCACATCGATGGGTCGTGCGGCCGGGTTCGCCGCCACCACGACCCAAGCGATTTTCCTTCAAGGGAAGCTGGGAGAACCGCAAGCGCTGACTGCCAGTCGCTTGCCGCTAACGACCAGCAGCCGACGTTGACGCGGCCCCATGTGTGCCCATAAACGCCCCTATCAACGCCCTACCAACGCCCCATCAACGCCCCATCAACGCCAGATCACGACTGAGCAACGCCCCATCACCTCCCCTGCAACGCCAGATATTCCTTCAACGTCCCCACCAACGCCGCCGCCGCTGGCGACAAACTGCGGTTGCGTGACGTGACCAGGCCAATCGACCTTTCCGCAACCGGCCCGATCAGCGGGCGTTGCACGATCCCCGTCTGCGATACCGCGCCGGCGGCGATCTCGGGCAGGGCCGCCACGCCCAAACCGCATGAAAACGCA
>NZ_LBHW02000096.1:0-1164 GCF_001005835.2 Achromobacter sp. LC458 | reverse complement strand
CGGGTCGGTGGCGGGTCTGGTCTCGGTCATTCTTCGGCCTTTGTCCATTCGATACGGACGCCGTCGCGGCGCATGTCGCGTTGCAGCGTCAGGTAGCCTTCGCTGTCCGTGCGGCCGGTGATGCGCGAGCCGTCGTTGCGGATCAGGGTGTAGGCAAGGTTGCAAGCGCGGGAACCGTCTTGCAGCGTGGCTTGAAAGCTGTCGTTAAAGGGGGTGGCGTCCCAGGTGTTGAACGTCATCGAGGCGCTGCTTGGCCCGGTGAAGTTGTGCCCGGCGGCCTTTACCGTCAGCTTGCCGGGCATCGAGAACTCGATATTCCCGTCGGCGATCTTGATGGCCGCGCCGCCACACAGCAACGTGATGTGCTTGTCGGCGGCGACCAGCACGTGTTGTTGGCTGGACGTGATTTCCGCGCTTTGATCGGCCTGGATGCGGATGGCGTTGTGCTGCGCCTGTAGCAGCATCGGGCCTTGGTGGGCGATGAGGCGCATGGCGCCGCCTTGCGAAAACAAGCCCAGGTCGCCGCCCGCGTTCAGCACGATCTTGTCGCCCGCGCTGACCTGCTGATGCTGCTGCGCGACGCTGTCCACATTGCCACCGGCCGACAATACGATGCTTGCCGGCGTGGCGGCGGCGATGCCGGCTGGGGCGCTTAGGCCGATGGCCCCGGCGTCGCCTTGGCCCGGGCCGTCCGGCTGGTCGTTAGCGCCGTGGCCCAGGTCGCGCACCGCGTCCGATAGGGATTGCTGCGGCTGGGCGTCGTGGGCGACGCCTTCGTGTTGCGCTGCGTAGTCGCCCAGGTTGCGGGCTAGATCCAGCGCGGCTTGCAATGCCGCGACGATATCGGACCGGTCCAGCTGCCCGCCCTTGGCCCGCATTTGGGCGTCGGCCGTTAGCAACAATCCCTTGGCTGCGCGCAAGGCACCGTGTTCGTCCGTGCGCAGTTCGAACCCTTCACCGCGAGCTTGCCCACCGCTTGGACGCGGATGGGTCAGATACCCCAGATGCAGCTGCGTGTCGCCGTGTTCGCTCATCAACGCCGCGCTGATCTGCGCGGACGTGTCATCCAAGCGCAATTCGTTGGCGCGATTGCCCCTGAATTCCTTGCTCTTGATGGTGTTCAGGACGTTGTGGCGCGGCAGTTCATAGGGCGGCAGATTGGTA
>NZ_LBHW02000095.1:0-1387 GCF_001005835.2 Achromobacter sp. LC458 | reverse complement strand
TTTGATGGTGGACCTGGGCCTGCCGCTGGAAAATATCTGGGTCACCGACATTGAAGGCGTGGTCTACGAAGGCCGTGTCGAACTCATGGACCCGGACAAGGCGCGTTTCGCGCAAAAGACCGATGCCCGCAAGCTGGCTGAAGTGATTCAGGACGCCGACGTGTTCCTGGGCCTGTCCGCCGGTGGCGTGCTCAAGCCCGAGATGGTTGCGGCCATGGGCACGCGCCCGTTGATCCTGGCGCTGGCCAACCCCACGCCGGAAATCCTGCCGGAAGTGGCGCATGGCGTGCGTGACGACGTGGTCATGGCCACGGGCCGTTCCGACTACCCGAACCAGGTCAACAACGTTCTGTGCTTCCCGTACATTTTCCGGGGCGCGCTGGACGTGGGCGCCACCACCATTACCCGTGAAATGGAAATGGCCGCCGTGTACGCCATTGCCCAGTTGGCGGAAGAAGAGCAGAACGAAGTCGTTGCGGCCGCCTATGGCACCTACGACATCTCGTTCGGCCCGGAATACCTGATCCCCAAGCCGTTCGACCCGCGTTTGATCGTGCGTATCGCGCCGGCCGTGGCCAAGGCCGCGATGGACGGCGGCGTGGCCACGCGCCCGCTGGCCGACCTGGAAGCCTACGAAGAACAGTTGCAGCAGTTCGTGTATCACTCGGGCGCGTTCATGAAGCCGCTGTTCTCGGCCGCCAAGCGCATCGTGCGCGGCGGCGGCAAGGCGCGCATCGTGTTCACCGAAGGTGAAGACGAACGCGTGCTGCGCGCGGTGCAGGTCGTGGTTGACGAAGGCCTGGCCCGTCCGATTCTGGTGGGCCGCCCCGCCGTGCTGCTGTCGCGCATCGAGAAATTCGGCCTGCGCCTGCGCCTGGGCGAAGACGTTGAAGTGACCAACCCCGAATACGACGAACGCTTCCATCAGTACTGGACGACGTACTGGGAACTGATGTGCCGGCGCGGTATCACCAAGGAAATGGCGCGCGTGGAAATGCGCCGCCGCCTGACCTTGATCGGCGCAATGATGGTGCACCTGGGCGATGCCGACGGCATGGTCTGCGGCACGGTGGGCGCCTACCACGACCACCTGCGTTTTGTGGACGAAGTGATCGGCCGCCGTCCGGGCCATAACGTGTATGCCGCGATGAACATCCTGCTGCTCAACGAGCGCACGGTGGTGTTGGTGGACACGCATGTCAACGATGAGCCCACGGCCGAGCAGATCGCCGAGTTCACGGTGATGGCGGCGCAGGAAATGGCCCGCATGAATCTGGCGCCCAAGGTGGCGCTGCTGTCGCGGTCGAATTTCGGCACGGGCAGTTCCGCGTCGGGCGCCAAGATGCGCCGCGCGCTGGAGCTGGTGCGCGACGCCGCGCCCGAGATC
>NZ_LBHW02000093.1:0-1749 GCF_001005835.2 Achromobacter sp. LC458 | reverse complement strand
CTGGCCGAACCCGGGGCTTTTGCCGCATCGGCCCTGCCTGCGGCGCGCATCACGCCCGCAGCCGCGTTTGTTCCGACGCCAGATACGCGTCGCGCGAGGGCAGCAAATGGTCCCGGCAGACTGTCATCAGGGCCTTGCGATCGCCGTCGCGCAGTGCGTGGATCATGGCCCAGTGTTCTTGTCTGGCGCGTTCGCGAGGGCCGGCGGCGACCAGGGTGCCGAAGCGGATCGGGTGGGTGCGGCGGGCGTATTCCTCGATGGCCTGGCCCAGCACCGCGTTGTCCAGCAGGCCGAAGAATTCGCGGTGAAAGCGTTGGTTGCTGCGGAACACGCGGCGTGCGTCGCCGTCGGCCACGGCGGCGTCGTGTTCGCGTTGGACCGTGATCAACGCCGCCAGCCGCGCTTCGGGAATGGGTAGCGGCATCTGGCTGGCGGCGTGGACTTCCAGCACCTCGCGCAACGCGTACAGCTCCATGACTTCACGTGCGGAAAATGTCCGCACCACGGCGCCGACGTTGCGCTTTTTTTCGACCACGCCCAACAGTTCCAGCTCGGTAAGCACCTGGCGCACCGCATGGCGCTTCATGGAAAAGCGCGCCATCAGCTCGTCTTCGGTCAGGCGTTCGCGCGGGTGCAGCCGGCCGAAGACGATGTCTTCTTCCAGGGCTGCCACTGCGGATTGCGTGGCGTCGGGGGCCTCTGCTTGCAGGGCGTCGGGCGTGATGGCGTTCATGTCGGAAGGTTGCCGGGTCGGTTTGCTTTACGGCGATCTACGCCAGGGGTTTCAAGCCAGGTAATTGACGCCGGGCCCACTTATTTCTTCGGCACGGTGTCATGCGTAACGCCGGCGCGCAGGAAGTCAAAATCCACGCCCTGGTCGGCCTGCGTTACGGTTTGCAGGAACAGCTTGCGGTAGCCGCGGTCGGCGGTGGGCCGGGTGATGGGCTTTTCCGCCGCGCGGCGCGCCAGTTCGGCATCGTCCACCAGCAGCGCGATTTCGCGGTTGGCCACCGACAGGCGGATGCGGTCGCCATTTTGCACGTAAGCCAGCGGGCCGCCGATCGCGGATTCGGGCGTGACGTGCAACACGATGGTGCCGGCCGCCGTGCCGCTCATGCGGCCGTCCGAAATGCGCACCATGTCTTTGACGCCGGCGCGCGCCAGCTTTTTGGGGATCGGCATGTAGCCGGCTTCCGGCATGCCCGGCGCGCCGGTGGGCCCAATGCGCTTGAGCACCAGGATGTCGTCGGCGGTCACGTCCAGCGCGTCGTCGTCGATGCGGCGCGCCATGTCCTCGGCGTCTTCGAACACCACGGCGCGGCCTTCGTGTTCCATCAGCTTGGGGTTGGCGGCCGACTGCTTGATGATGGCGCCGCCCGGGGCCAGGTTGCCGCGCAGCACGGCCAGGCCGCCCACCGGGTAGATGGGGGCGGCGGCCGTGCGGATCACGTCCTGCTTGAAGGGCGCGGGCGCGTCATCCAGTTCCTGGCCCAGCGTGCGGCCGGATACCGTCATCACATCCAGGTGCAGGAATGGACGCAACTCGCGCAGCAGCGCCAGCATGCCGCCGGCGTCGTGGAAGTCTTCCATATAGTGCTGGCCCGACGGCTTCAGGTCGACCAGCACGGGGGTTTCGCGGCTGATGCGGTCCAGCCCGGCCAGGTCGATGTCGATACCCAGGCGGCCGGCGATGGCGGTCAGGTGCACGATGCCGTTGGTGGACCCGCCGATCGACAGCAGCACGCGCAA
>NZ_LBHW02000092.1:0-2087 GCF_001005835.2 Achromobacter sp. LC458 | reverse complement strand
CGCGCTCTGGGCAGCTGTGTCCATATCCCGGCACGTGGACCTGCGAAGAACACCCTACGGGTCCAAGAACTTTCGCTTATCAAACCCCCATGCCACAAGTGAACGGGCAGGACGTGACGTGGGCACTGGTTTCTTTCTTACGCTAGGAGACAAGCCATGGCCGCCCCCGCCGCCGCAGCCGCCCTCGTCTGGGGCTACCGAGCCTATCGCGCCTACGCCGCGCACGAAGCGGCGCAAACCACCATCGAAGCCGCCGAAACCTTGGCGCAGATCAATGACCGCAAGAAGGAAGTCCAAGCCATTCTTAAGGACGTGATCCAGAACATGAAGGAAGAAATCGACGTCAAAAGCTCCACGTTCGTGCGCACCGGCGGCAACACCACCGTGTCGCGCGGACGTAGCGAAAACGTGACGTACCGGCAGTACATCGAACGCAAGATCCCCTTTCGGCCAGTGATCAGCACGGTATGCCAATGGGCGCTGAAGTCCCCGTTGACGGTGCCCCGACGCATACGGAAGAAGATACCGGGCGATGCTATTGAAACCACGATAGATATCGCGCTGAAACAAACCACCGCGTCGTTGGTGTTTGAGGTGGTTGATGATTTGTTGGCGTGGCAAAGCCCGTTGAAGGCAGAGCCGAATTACGACGGCACGTCTTACAAGGCGATGCTGGGAGAGCCTTCCACACGTCCGAAGCGCATCAGCCAGTACTTCCCATTCTGGCCGCGCCCTAGAGGAAGCTTGGCGCCGGATCTGGTCATCGTGGAATACCGCCAGCAACCGTTTGACGTGGACAACGTGTTCGCGGCAGTTGAAATCAAGTTTCCCAACGATTGGGCCAAGCCCGCACAGATGAAAAGCTACGTCAGGCTGATGGATGGCGATACCCACAAGGTGGCGCTACTTCGCGTACCAGAGGACTGCACCGGGTATCGCCCAGACCGGGGCAGCACGCGCGGGAAGCACGGACATTCACCGAGGAGCGGAAAATGAGTACCACCCATCCTTTGATCAGCGACGAAGATCTGGCGGGCATGATCGAAGACCTGAAACAGTGGCCCAATACCGGCATCGACAATGGGTCGTTCGAGCTGTCGATCAGTCCGTTTCTCACCTTTTATTTCCATTACGACCCCGCACAATATTTACGCACGACGCTCGACATGGTGGACGTATACGAAGCGTTCGAAAGACTGGTCGGCCGGCCTTTCACGATAGCCACCCACCCGAGTTCGGAAAGACCACATCGGTACGGCTCGGTTCGTTTGGGCGACCGGCGCGACTGGGCCAGAAAGACGCCGGTGGATAAGGCCTTCACAGTGAACTTTACCGACCAGGCGAACCACCAGAGCTCACCCACGCATTCGGCGTACCTGTGGAGAGAACCCACCATTGGTGACCAGTTGCAGTATTACTCGTCGATTCAGTTCTACTTCCGGTGGCGCTGGTGGCTGGACAACAAGGACGCCTGGCGCAAGTTCGTGCTCGACAGCATCGCTCGCTTGATGCCGGCGCAGGTCTATAGCGGCTTCGCTATGGCCAACCCTTTGGAATTTGGCATGCGTTCCGAAGTTGCGGTGTGGGACCGGGCCCTGGCGCCCAACTTTTTCGGATTGGACACCGATTATCCATTTGCCATGGATATCCCCGCGCAGTTGGGCTCCGGCATACGCCCGCCCACCTGGGGCTTCTTTCTGTCCGACATTTGGCGCGAGAAGCTGGACATCTCGCGCGACGAGGTTGTTGCCCAGCTTTCCGATCCCCGCATCCGGATCGACACCCTCAGTTGCGGCCAATGGATAGAACTCGGTCCGCAACCGGAACTCTATCCCGTCGAAGAAGGTGTGCCGGAACTGCCCGTCATGCTTAACCACCTGCTGCGCCGCATCCGGCACCCGCAACTCGATCTCGTGGGCTCCGGCGAATGGGATGGCGACCCCAACGAGCGCTTCGATCGCCGCGACACGCAGCGTTGGCTGGCCCGGTTTGACGACGACAGTGATTGGCCAACTCCTGAAATCCGAGGCCGCACGCCGGGCCCGGCGCCTGCCGAACCCACCCCCACCCATGTTGTCGTCGGCGAG
>NZ_LBHW02000091.1:0-2247 GCF_001005835.2 Achromobacter sp. LC458 | reverse complement strand
TGAGAACCAGCGCAAGGTCTTGGTGGCCCAGGCATTTATCGACGTCAAGCAGCAGTTCGAAACCCGCTCGGCGGCGCTGGAAGCCCAACATTTCATCGATATCGAGCGCGCCAGGGTTTACGACCCCGGCATGGCGATGGGCCGTAACTGGGTCTTGAACGACGACGAGCGTGAACGCTGGGACAACGAAGCAGACCAGTACATCACCCAGTTCGAAGACACGATGCGCGCCAAGATGCAGGCGAAGCTGGACAGCGGTGAGTACCGGCGCAGGTTCGACAGCAAATATCTGTCTCCGGCAACACCGGGGCAGGCGGTGCGCGTGGCGGACATGGACGTGGAGTTAACGACGTTCGACGCCGTGTCGGCGGCCGCCGAAAATGTCGGCGCCAAGCGCGCCAAGGATCACGAACGATGGCTCACCAGCGAACAACTGCTGAGCGCGCTGGACGTCTACGACGACCGGGATCTGACAAGCGGCTGGCGCTTTGCGGGCCAGACGGGCTTATGCGTGCTGGGCGCGGACGGGTGCGCAAGCACGGCGGATCTGATCGAACAATGGTGGACGGGAAACCCGACCGACCGCGCCAACCTGGCGATGCGCGGCTTTGCGCTGAACCAAACAGAGATTCAGGCGGAATTGCAACGCACGCTGGACGCGGCGCGCCTTCACGCGCAAACCCAGGCGCGTGATCTTATTCTGTCTAACGACAGGATGATCCAGCAGGTTCAGGCCGGGTTCGTCGCCGTTCAACATCTGGCTGATCTATTCGACAAGGCGAACGGATTGTTCGAAGCCTTGTCAGCCGCAGGCGAAACGAACCTGGCGGGCGGCGCCCTGGCCTGGTATTCCAGCCTGGGCCGCCAATCCCTGCGCTACGGCTCGACCGGCAAGGAATGGGCCTTCCATGGCATCACCCGAAGCTGGCTGGCGGCCAGCGTCAGCAAGCGGGCCACGAACTTGCGTATCGACGAACTGACCAAACTAGGGCGTAGCGCGGATCCCAAGCAATTGCGCGCACAGATTGGCCGGAACACCAGATTCGCATTTGCCACCGAACTTGTGGACGCCCATCGCAGTGACTTTTACAAGCTGCGCGCCAGCAGTTGGTTGCTGTTCTTTGAAGCGGCGTTGATTGCAATGCGGGTGCGGGATATGCCGGACGATGAACGCGGCGCGGGGGAGTTGATCGCCCATGGGTTGCTTGCGGGTGCTGCGGGTACGGAAATACTGGCGGCCGGGACGGAGTTGGTATTGCAGCATTACAGCGCCGCCAGCGTCACCGGAACGGGAGCGACGGTCTTTCTGGGGCAGCTGAAGCTGGTCGGTGGCGCGTTGGCGGCGGTGGGTGGGGTGGTGTTGATGGGGTATGACTGGAAGGACGCAGACCAATCACGGCAAGAAGCAAAAAAAAGGTTGACGTCTGCGTACTACCTCAGATTTGCCGCGGCCTTTGCGATGGTGGGCAGCCAATCCAGCATTGCCTTCGCCGCCGCCGGTCCGATGCTACGTATTCTTGCCGCGCGATCCGTTGAAAGAACGGGAGTTCATGGAGCGCTCTCGCTGGCCGCAGCACTTTCCGGCGTGCTCGGAAGGCGAGCGGTACTGCTATTCATGCGAAACGTCCTGCTGCGCAGTTCGTTGGTCGGATTGGTCGCCACCCTGGCAATTTGCATTTTCGATGACGACCCGCTCGAAAAATGGTGCAAACGTTGCCTTTATCGTGGCGAAGATTATGACGGGAACACGCCCTTTCCCAACACCGCCGACGAATTGTCAGCTTTGTATAGCGCATTGCTAGAGGTGCTGTAGTGTATTTGATCGAATGGCTTACATGGCTGGGCAACATCAAGTCAGACGCCTGGATTAACGCTCATACCGACACGCCTTACGAGGCGCCGCCCATTTATGAGGATCCGACGCGATCAGAGCAACAAAGAGTGCATGCTCAGCGCTTTGCCAAAGCAAAAATCAGAAGCCCGGTATATGCCTGCGACGATACCATCCTCGAGATGCGTTGCGGCGCTATGGAAGAAAAGCGAGGATTCATCACATTAATATCAGCATTCTTCTCGCTGCCGACGATCGCGGGCATCGACCTCATGTGCTTGTCATTTTCGCTATCGACATGGGAAACCTGGGATTTCGACGACACGATTCTTCTGATCATTTTATTGATCGGTAGCCTCGGCGCACCCTACATCTACTTCAAATACCTCTTCCGCTTCACCCGCCTGGAATCCTTC
>NZ_LBHW02000090.1:0-2496 GCF_001005835.2 Achromobacter sp. LC458 | reverse complement strand
TCCCCGTTGCCGCCAGACTTCGGCACGCAGGTCGGCCCAATCGTAGGATTTCGTGGTGACCTGCCATTTCGCGAATGGATTCCACCAGACGTGTTCAAAGCTGTATACGTATACGGTTCGGCGTAAACGGTTAAAACGAACCGGCTCGTCGCGCGGGATGGCGGTGTCTATGCGTATGCAGTGGTATGCCATGGCCGCCATAAAGGGGTAAATAGCCAGCATCTCGGCCGTGGCTGCCAAGCCGAGCTCCCATTGGCTGCTTAGATCGCCAAAATTGAACACTAAGAACAGCAGGAATACCAAAGGAAATAATGCCAAAAACAGCATTAGTCCGCGCATTTTCGTGGCACGACGAGACACTTCCAAGTACGTATCGTTGAGCGCATTTAGCGTCGGTAAAGGGGCTGACCTTATCGCGGGTCGTTCACTATCGGTCGGCATCGCCAAATCGCGCTGCCATCCTCGTGTAGGGGCGTCCAATATGGATCTTTTATTTGTCATATGTCTTGTGATGTGTGCTCTGGGTTGCCAACGGAGACAGTTTTGTATGTCAGAGCAACCGGCTAGCGCATCGCAGTTACCACCAGCTCTGCAAAAAGGTCGGTTTTCGTCTTGTCGGGCCAGTACATTGCGCGCACGGTTGCCGATTCAATGTCGCGTTCCAAAAAAGCAAGGGTGAGCGTGCCGGTGATCGTGGATTCCGCTTGAGTTGGCTTGCGCGTCGCGTTGGCGTCGACCGTGTAGCTCGCGGGTCGCCGGTCGTGCGACAAATGAGCCAATGGCGCAGCGTTGTGTTGGTCCACTACTGCAAAGTGTTGTCCCTTGTAGTCCTTTAGACTCACGTACATGGCATATGCACCTTGTTCGCTATCCCACTGTGGGAAATCGATGCGGTAGACGAATGCTTGAGACCAAATCGGCTCTACGCTTCGGATGTCGAGCGTCGGCTGAGGATTGCTGAGAAATTTTGCCGTTATGCCCATTCCGAGAATGGCTGCATTCAGCGCGCCAATGGCCGTTTCGCTATCCATGATGGCCGCGTTGGATTTGGCTATGGCATCTTCGAGATTTCGGTGCTTTGGTACATGCATGGCGGTCATTGCGCTGTTCCACCAAACCTGTGGTTTTTCGTTGTGTACGCCGAAATAGCAGCGCCTGCTCCATTGCTCTAATGGTGTGGCCTCAAGCTCCTTGGCGGTACTTGAGGCGGCGTAAGCGACGAGGCCGAATACGATCGCTAAACCCAAAGGGCCCGTCAGCGAAGTCAATCCGAAGATAGCGGCTGCGCTCCCAGTCAAGCCGCTCGCTAGCGCAAGCCCTCCGGCCCATCCATGTCGCATTGCTGCGGGGGTGTCGCCCGCGCGGCCATTCCTATACGCGGCAAAGAAATACTGCACTCCTTCTACCACGCCCGACAGCGCGCTCGTGGCTCCGCCAAAACGAATCAGGCCCTTACTAAGCGTCAATGCTTTCACCGCGTGCGGCTTGGCGATAGCGGCTTTTTCCATTGCCCGCGTGACACCTCTGAATCCCACGCCGGCGGCTTCGATGCCGACACCGATAACGCCCATCGCGCTTGCGGCTACGCCCGCGAGGGCTTCTGGGTATCGGTCGCCCAGCCTGTGTTCAAGCTCTTGCAAACTGCGTGTTAACCCGTCCTGTTGAAAAAACAACGCGCCCATGGACAACGCCACGTCCAAGTTCGCCATCCCGCGCATACCCACAAAAGCCGTATGCGCCCGTAGCTTTGCATCCGCAGCCGTGGTTCGTAGTTGCCCGACTACCGCGTGTGCCTCAGGTTCCAAACTTCCAAGGCCCACCACCACGCTGCGCCAGCCAGTGTCCATGGCGTCTGCGCCAGCGTCCGACACGGCAATTAGCTTTTCTTTCAACCCTTCGGCTGTATCCGCCACCCAGAACGTGGCTTTGAATATGTGGTTCTGAGCCGGGCCGGGCAAGGTCAGCATGCCGCTGAATATCAGCGCCCGGGCCTTCTTGCCGGTCTCCTTCGCGGCCTTGTCGTATCGCTGGCGAATTTGTTGAGTGAGTAATTCCTGATACTCGCCCAGCGTCAGTTCGATCTGAACTCGCAGCAGCTGGGTGCGCTCGTATAGCAGCAGGGCGGCTTGATGAACTGTCGTCGCGACGGGCAGAAGCCGTTCTTGCGCTCGCGCTTCCAGCACCGTCATCGCGTTGATCATCGCGCCTTGCAGTTGGCCCGCCGCGTCCCTTACGCTGCTGCGTAGATACATCTCACCTTCTTGCGAAGCCATCACGTCTTTGATGGCGGCATACAGCTTGCCGGAATCATTGGCCTTGAAGCCTCCTGTAAAGGTCGGGCGCAGGCCTTCAAGCAGGCGGGCGTTCTTGGCCAGTAGCGCCTGGTACAGAATGCTGTCGGGGTTTTCGAGCAAGGCCTTCCACAGCTGCTGCGTGGGGCCAAGATCCGCGCCACCAACCGGGGGCGCTTCGCTGGGGCCGCCGTCCAGGCAGGCT
>NZ_LBHW02000009.1:0-179564 GCF_001005835.2 Achromobacter sp. LC458 | reverse complement strand
CCCGCCACGGGCTCGCGATGCCACCAACCACGGAGTGTCATTCGAATGAAGTTCAAAGCCTTGGCCCTGGGTATCCTGCTGGTCGGCGCAAGCGCCGCACAGGCGGCGACGGTAAAGGAAGTGTTCAACGGCGCCATGTTGGGCGCGAACCAGCGTTATCTGGAATCGGTTGCCGGCGTGCCTCGGGAATCCTTCGGCAATGACCACGTCTTCGTGGTGCAACAGTGTCAGGTCAGGGCCACCATCGGCAACGGCAAGGTGACGGCGCTGCGCCTGGAGCTGGCGCCGGGCTGCCAGGCCGACTTGAAGAGCTTTATCGGCGAAGACGCGCCCAAGGCCGGCCAGCCCATCACCCCCGGCATGTTCGGCCGGGGCCTGCGCTACACCGCGGATTGCCTCTCGCAGTGCGGCAACGCGGCGGACCCGTCCGTCTACGCGCTGTGGACCGCGCCGCGTTCGTCGGGCGCCGTGGAAGTGCTGATGGAGACGGTGTTGGTCAGCGGCAAGGCAATGGACGCCGCCGACGCCTGGGAAGCCCAGATCAAGAAGGCCGCCGGCGAGGACTACGTGATGGACACCAAGTTCAATTGCGAAACGCGCTTTGACGACGCGGCCCAGGCCGCCTTCAAGGACGTGCCCGTCACCGCCATTACCGTCGGCTACGGTCTGCCCACGCAGCGTTGCCGGTAAGTGGTCTGGTGGTATTCAGGAATGTGGCCTGATTGAACAGGCCGCCACAGCCCTACACTTTTGCTTTCCGCGCCGGCCGGCCATCGTCAAGATGCCGGCCGCGTTTTCTTCAAAGTGTGGAGTGATGTCATGAATCCATTGCCGGCCAGCCTGCGCGCCGCCGACTTCTTTTCCCCGACCGTTGCGGCGCTGATCTCCGTGCTGGTCAATTACGGCGGCACCTTCGTGCTGGTGTTCCAGGCCGCCGAGTTGGCCGGGCTGACACCGGCGCAGACCGCGTCGTGGGTGTGGGCGGTGTCCGTGGGCGTGGGCATCACGGGGGCAATGCTGAGTTTTCGCTACAAAGCGCCGATCATCACCGCGTGGTCCACCCCCGGCGTCGCGTTCCTGGCTACGGTGATGCCGTTCACGCCCTATGGCGAAGTGATCGGCGCGTATGTCATTTCAGCGCTGGGCTTTTTGGTGCTGGGCATGTCGGGCGCCTTCGAAAAGCTGGTGCGGTTGATACCGGGCGGCATCGCGGCAGGCCTGCTGGCGGGCATCCTGCTTCAGTTCGGAGTCAATGCCTTTGGCGGCGCCAGCGTCGAGCCGCTGCTGGTCATCGTCCTGGTGGTGTCGTACGCGCTGCTCAAGCGATTCACGTCGCGCTTTGCCGTGGTCGGCATCCTGGTCATCGGCCTGGCGATGCTGATCGCGCAAGGCCGCATTGATTTTTCCGCCGTGCACTTGAGCCTGGCCACGCCGGTATTCGAAATGCCGCGGTTTTCTCTGAACGCCTTGCTGGGCGTGGCCTTGCCCCTGTTCATCATCACGCTGACCGGCCAGTACATGCCCGGCATGCTGGTGCTGCGCAACGACGGCTTCAAGACCAGCGCCAACCCGATTCTTGTCACGACGGGGTTGGGCTCGTTGCTGATGGCGCCATTTGGCGCGCACGCGTTCAACGTGGCGGCAATCACGGCGGCCATCTGCACCGGCCCGGACGCGCATCCCGACCCGCGCAAGCGCTACCTGGCAGGCTTGGCGTGCGGACTGTTCTACGTTTTGGTCGGCACCTTCGGCGTGACGCTGGCCACGCTGTTCATGGTGCTGCCCAAGGCCTTCATCACCACGCTGGCCGGGCTGGCGCTGCTGGGCGCCATCGGCGGCAGCCTGGCCAATGCCATGGCCGACGCCCGCACGCGCGAAACCGCGCTGATCACCTTCCTGGCCACCGCCGCGAACGTCACGCTGCTGGGCGTGGGCGGCGCGTTCTGGGGCCTGGTGGCCGGCCTGACGGCGCACCTGCTGATCCATGGCGGCCATCGCACGCTGGTTGGCAGCGCGGCCAGACCGTAGGCGCACGGGGCCGCCAGGCAGGTCCCCATACCCAGCGGTCAGGCAGGCCCCACCAATACCCCAGCCGCCAGGCACGCCACCAATCGCCAAGCCGCGATGCACGCCATGAGCGCTACCGGCGTGGCGTGCGCGCCAACGCATTACGCAGCCGCAGCATCGCGGCTTCGATCTCGTGTTCGGCCAACGACGCGTAGCCCAGCAGCCACCCTTCCAGGCGATCCACCCCCGCGTACAGGCGACTGATCCCGGGCAGCACGATACCGGCCGCGGCCGCTTGCCGGATGGTCTGTTCTTCGGACCATCCCGCTTGCAGCAGGCAAGGCACCTGCAAGCCGCCCGGCGGCCGGATGGCGGTGACGATGCCCGACAGGTGCCGCCCGATGGCATCCAGCATGCAGGCGCGGCGCGACGCATACAGCTTGCGCATGGCCCGCACGTGCGCGTTGTAGTGGCCGTCTTCCATGAAGCGCGCCAGCGTCAGTTGCAGCACCTGCGGCGTGTGCCCGTCCATGATGCTGCGGGCGCGGGCAAAGGCGTCGACCAGCTCAGGCGGCAACGCCATGTAGCCCATTCGCAAGCCGGGGAACAGCGTCTTGCTGAAGGTGCCCAGATATAAGGTCCGATCAAACTGGTCCACGCCCTGCACGCACGCGGTAGGCGGGCCGTCGTAATGGAATTCGCTGTCGTAATCGTCTTCGATGATCCAGCGGCGGTTCTCATGCGCCCAGCGCGTCAGCATGAGGCGCCGCTCCAGCGACAGGATGGCGCCCGTGGGGTATTGATGCGACGGCGTCACATAGACGCAGTTGGCGCCGCTGGGGTCCTGCCGCAGCAGGTCCATGCGGATGCCGTCCGCGTCCACATCGATCGGCACGATACGGGCCTGCGCAGCTTCAAACGCCTTGCGCGCGCCGAAGTAACCCGGGTTCTCCATCAGGAGCGGGCCGTCGGCATCCACCAGCAGTTGCGCGCACAGCGTCAGCGCCTGCCGCGTGCTGGACAACACCAGGATCTGGTCCGCCGACACCCGGGCGCCGCGCTCCAGGTTCAGGTAGTCGGCAATTGCACGGCGCAGCGGCTCGGCCCCTTGCGGGTCGCCATGCAGCAGCACGCTGCCGCGATGCGCTTTGAGCACCTGGCGTTGCAGGCGTTCCCAGACATCCACGGGAAAGGTGCGCGTTTCGGGCAGGCCGGTGGCGAACGCCCTGACCGCTTGCTGGTCGCTCACGCCGCCGCTGTCAAAGATCGCGGTACCGCGTCGGCTTAGGCCGGGGCTTGCCTTGAGCGGCGCCGCATTGCCGCCTTGCTCCGCCCTTGCGCCCTGCCCCGCCCTTGCGCCCTGCCCCGCCTGCGCGCCACGCCGAGACTTGACGCGCCCGCCCGCCGCGCCGCGCAGGACGGCGCCCACGGTATCGGACACATAGCTACCCGAGCCTTCGCGCCGCACGATGTAGCCATCACGATGCAGCTGCACGTAGGCGTTTTCCACGGTGTCGCGCGCCACGCCCAGGGACAGGGCCAGCCCGCGCGTGGCGGGCAGCTTCACGCCCGCACCCAGCGCACCGTCCAGGATCAACGCGCGTAGCGCGCGCTGGATGCGCTGATGCAGATCCAGGCGCGCAAACTCTGCGTCGCCCAGCCGCATTTTCAGCGTGTCGAGTTCGAACGTTTTCACCATGCGGCGGGAAGCCGATGCAGGTGGCGATGCAAATGCAGACGCGAGTGCCGCGGCGCTCGTTCAGGGTGTTGCCGGGTCATGATCAGTCCTTGATGGGGACCGGCCACGGCTCGCGCGAGGCGGGCCGTTGCGCGTGGACGCCGTAATTTAACGGATCAAGATCAATACCGGTAATTCACGCCCAGCATCGCGCTGAACGGCGCGCCGTAGTAGTTGCTGTAGACGTTGGTGCTGGCGTAGTACTTCTTGTCAAAGACGTTGTTCAGGTTCAAGGTTGCCGACCATTGGCGGTTGACCTGGTAGCGCGCCATCAGGTCGACCAACGCATAGCCGCTTTGCGACGATTCAAACTGCTGGCCGCCGGGGCCACGGCTGGAATAGTCGCTGCCGCTTTCCCAACGCACACCGCCACCCACGGTCAGCGCGCTCAGCTCGCCCGGCAGGCGATACGTGGTGTACAGCTTGGCGATGTGGCGCGGCAGCCCGACCTGCGTGATGAAGCCTTGCGGCAGGCGGCGGTCCACGTAGGCATACGACAGCTGCACCTGCCAGCCTGGGCTCAGCGCGCCGCTAAGCTCGGCTTCCACGCCGCGCATCACCGCGCCATCGGCAGCCACATAAGCGCTGTCGCCATTGGGCGCCAGATTGTCGCCGTCGACCATCGCGTAGTTGTCCTGGCGGGTGCGGAACAATGCCACCGAACCATTCAGGCGGCCATCCAGCCACGTCGACTTCAGGCCGACTTCATAGGTGTTGCCCTTGATGGGTTCCAGCACGCCGCCCGACACATTCTGCGCCTGCTGCGGTTGGAATATGCTGGTGTAGCTCGCGTACGCGGACAGGGTCGGCGTCAGGTCGTAGACCAGCCCGGCGTAAGGCGTGTAGACGCCCTGCTCGCGCATATTGTCGGGATACGAGGTGCCGTCGTTGTAGTTGTAGGACGCCTGCTGGTCCCACCACGTCACGCGCGATCCCAGCACCACGGACAAGGCATCGGTGGGACGCAGGCGCAGCGCGCCGTAGATCGACGATTGCTTTTCGGTGTAGTCGCGCTTGCCGGTTGTCTGCCAGTCGGGCTCGGGCATGTTGCCGGACCAGCCGCGTATGTCCGGAATCTTTGCGTCGTAGCCCGGCGCGGTCCACAGCGGGTACATGTCGTAGTCGCCATTGGTGTGCGAGGCGCTGGCGCCGATCACCACATCGTGCTGGCGGCCGAACGCGTTGAAGGCGCCGGTCAGGCTGGCGTCCACGGCGTTCTGCGTTTTGGGAATAGGCCATTTCGCCACCCACAGGGACGCGCCGCGCCCCGAGTTCGGGTCCGCCCAGCCGTTGCTGCTGAACCAGCCATAGGTGCGGTCGTTATCGTCGCCCGTATGCGACAGGGTGACCGACCCCTTCCACAGCGGCGCGAATTCGTGGTCCAGCGTGGCGAACACGTTGTAGCGCGTGCGTGTCTGGCGGCTCCAGTCGGTGGCCGAGTTGAAGCTCTGGCGGAAATCCGTCTTGGTGCCGTCCGCGTAGGCCGCCGGAAAGCCGAAGTACGAGCACGCCGTGCAATGCTTGCGCTGGTACTCGCCGCCCAAGGTCAGCATGGTGCGTTCGCCCAGATCGGCTTCGATCACGCCGTACAGCAACTGCGAATCCTGCTTGACGCGATCGATGAACGAGCCGCCCTCCTGCCATGCGCCCACGACGCGGCCGCGCAGCTTGCCGGCTTCATCCAGCGGGCTGCCCAAGTCGAACTCCGTGCGCTTGTAGTCCCATGACCCCACGGCCGCGCCCACACTGGCCTGGAAGTCCGACGTGGGCCGCTTGCGCACCAGGTTGATGGACGCCGCCGGGTTGCCCGCGCCGTTCAACAAACCCGTGGACCCGCGCACCACTTCAATGCGGTCGTACAGCGCGGTGTCCAGCCCCAGTGCGTTGAAGTCCTTGTGCGTGGGCACGCCGTCCACCTGCATATTGGTGACTTCCATGCCGCGCGCGTACAGGCCTTTTTCGTTGTCATCGGCCGACCCTTTCTTCTTGAAGGTCAGCCCGGGCGTGTTGGCGATGGCGTCTTCCAGCGTATTCAAGCCCTGGTCCGACAGGCGTTGGCGCGTCATCACCGAGACCGACTGCGGCGTCTCGCGCAAGCTCATCGGCAGCTTGGTGGCGGTGGTGCTCAGGCCCACGGTGTACGAGTCGGTGCCTTCGCTGGGGCCCGGTTCACGCGAACCCAGCACCTCGACGGGCGCCAGCGTCTGCGCCGCCGCGCGCCGCACCCCATAGTTGTTGCCGCCCTGGCTGACGGCTTCCAGCCCCGTGCCCGCCAGCATGGCCGCCAGGCCCGAGGCGATGCCGTATTCCCCTTGCAGGCCCGTGCTTTGCTTGCCTTGCGTCAGCGACGCGTCGAAGGACAGCACCACGCCGGCCTGGGCGGCGAAGCGGCTCAAGGCCAGGCCCAGCGGGCCGGCCGGCACGTCGTAGCGCCGCGCGCTGGCGGCGGTGTCGGCAGCTTGCGCCCACGCGGGCGGGGCCGACGCCAGCGTCAACAACGCAGTGAAGACGGCGCGGGCAACAGGCGCCAAGGCGCCGGGATGGCGAGGTTTGGTCAAAAGGGAAGGCATGGGATGAAGGTTTCCGTGAATCAAATCCGACGTAATCCCTGCTAAGTCGGATGAGCGCGGAAAAAGGACAATGCCCGGCAAAAATAATGTCAGCCCCGGGCGGTGATCCGGGTGTAGTAGCGGGTGAAACGGGATATGCGCACGGGTAAAGCGCGCTCCACGGCGGCCAGCGCGCGGTCGGTGTCGTCAATGGGAAACGCGCCCGACACGCGCAACTGGGCCACGGCATCGTCGCAGCGCAGGTGGCCGGGGCGGTAGCGGTCCAACTGGGCCACGAAGTCGCCCAGCCGCATGCCGTCCACGATCAACAGGCCACGCGTCCAGGCGTCCGGCTCGCCGATGATCTGGCCTTCATGGCGGGCGGCGGCGGCTTGCAGCGTGCCCTGTTCGCCCGCCTTGAGCAGCAGCGCCGCGCCGCCGTCGGCGGGCAGCAGTTCGACCGCATGACGCAGCACGGCCACCCGCGTCAGGTCGTCCAGGCGCTGGACGGTAAAGCGCGTGCCCAGTGGCCGCACGGTGCCGTGGGGCGTGGTCACGCGTAGCGGGGGCACGCCGGGTGCGGCGTGTTCGGTGTCGATCAGGATCTCGCCCGCATGCACGGCGATGTGGCGGCCGCGCGCGTCCAGCGACACGTCGACCGCGCTGGCGCTGTCCAGCCACAGCAAGGTGCCGTCCGCCAGCGTCAGTTCGCGCCGCTGGCCCGTGCCCATGCGGTAGTCGGCCAGATAGCCGGCCACCCTCTGGTCGACCGGCAAGACGCGCCAGGCCAGCATGCCGCCCGCGCCCAGCAGCGCCACCGCGCCCAAGCCGCTGCGCAACACGGCGCGTCGGCGCGCAAAGTGGTGGTCCGCGCGGTTCAGCGTATCGGCGGCAAGCTGGGCGGGCGCCGCGCCCAGGGTGCCGCGCAGGCGTTCCACCTGGCGCCAGATGCGCGCGTGTTCAGGGTCGGCCGCCAGCCAGCGGCCATGCGCCGCCACATCGGCCGCGCTGACTTCGTCGGCGCACAGGCGCGCGTACCATTGCGCCGCCGCGGCAATCGTCTTGTCGGCCATCGGCGTCTACTGCCTTTCCAAGGCGTACACCAGGCAATGCTCGGTAGCGCGCGCCATGTATTTCTTCACCGAACTGACGGTGACGCCCAATTGCGCGGCGATGTCCGCATAGCTGGCGCCTTCCAGCTGCGACATCAGGAAGGCGCGCCGCACCTTGTGCCCCAGGCCGTGCAGCATGGCGTCGATCTCGCGGATGGTTTCCAGCAGGATGGCTTGCGTCTCGGGGGACACGGCATGCGCTTCGGGCTGCTGCGCCAGCGTTTCCAGCCAAGCGCGTTCCAGCACCTGGCGCCGGATGTGATCCACCAGCGTGCGCTGCGCCACCGTCGCCAGAAAGCTGCGCGGTTGCCGCACGCCTTGCAATTGCGCCATCGACGCCGGCGACGAAAGCAGCCGCATGAACGTGTCCTGCGTCAGGTCGGCCGCCTCGGCGGGCACGTTCAGCCGCCTCAGCAACCAACCCCGCAACCACCCGTGATGGTCGCGGTAGAGCAAGCCCAGCGCTCGGTGCTCCAGAGATTCCAAGGACGACATGGCCGTGGCGACCGCTACCCCAATTTTTAAGAATGGGAATTGTAATCATTATTGATGGCGGTCGCCAAGCGGTCTGCAAGCGGCGGTAGACTGCAAGATTCGGGTGCGCGCCAAGCTGCCTTGTCCGCCCCCGCCACCGTCTCAGCCGCCCCCTCTATCCCCATGCCCACCGCCTTGATCATCATCGACGTGCAGCGCGCCTTGTTCGACACCACCGACACGCAGCCGGCGCCCGCCGACGCCCCCGACGTACTGGACCGCATCAACGCGTTGGCCGAACGTGCCCGCCAGGCTGGCGCCCCCGTCATCTACGTGCAGCACGAGGCCCCGGGCAGCGCCTTGGCGCACGCAGAGCCCGGCTGGGAGCTGGACCCGCGCCTGCGCCCCGCGCCCAACGACATGCGCGTGCGCAAGACCACGCCCGATTCCTTCCTGCGCACCACGCTGGGTCAGACGCTGTCCGACCTGGGCGTGACGGCGGTGGCGGTCTGTGGCTACGCCACGGAATTCTGCGTGGACACCACCGTACGGCGCGCGGCGGCCTTGGGCTTTGCGGTGACGATAGCCGCCGACGCGCACACCACGCACGACAAAGCGCATGCCTCCGGCGCCCAGATCCGCGCGCATCACAACGCCACCCTGCCCGCCATCACCAGCTTTGGCGTGAAGATCGTTGCGTTGCCCGCTGCCGATGTCCGCTTTGAAGGTGGCGCGGCGTCTTGATGCCCGGGACCATCACAAAAAAAACAGAAACGACGCCGACACCAGCGTAGGAATCAGCGCGCCAGCCAGCAAGCCCGGCATGCTGACCGCGCCGTTGGCGAAGCTGCCGCGCAGCAGCGCCACGCCCGCCGGGTTGGGCGCATTGGCGATGACGGTCAGCCCACCACCGGCCACTGCGCCGGCCACCAGCATGTACTGCGCCTGGCTGGAGATGCCGTCGATGAGCGACCCCAGGTAGGTCAACGCGGCGTTGTCGGTGATGGCCGTCAGCGCCAGGGCGCCGACGAACAGCACGTTTGGCTCCAGCCCGCTGACGATGGGTTGCAGCCACCACTGCTGCATGCCGCCCAGCACCACCAGGCCCGCAAGGAAGAAGCCGACCAACAGCGCCTCTTTGATGATCAACGGGCTTTGATGCGCCTTGTACGCCTGGGTGTAGCCGATGAAAAACAGGAACAGCGCCAGGAACAGGATGGGGTGATGCGCGCTGAGCACGACGGCGGCCAGGAAGAACAGGTGCACGATGATGACCACGGGCGACATCGGCACGGCCGAGTCCTTCATGGCCATCACGTCGCCCGAACGCAGGTACGGCCGCAGCAACACCGTCACCAGCGTGGCGTTGACCAGCACGGCCAGCGCCGCCTTCCAGCCGAACGTGCTGAACATAAAGGCGCTATCCCAACCCCAGGTGGACGCCACCATCAACACCGGCGGCGCGGCGTACGACGTCAGCGTGCCACCGATGGAAATGTTGACGAACAAGACGCCCAGCGCCAGGTACTTCAACCGTTCCGGCATCTCGCGATGAAACACCTGAGGCGCCAGCATCATGGCGGCAATCGTCATGGCGGCCGGCTCGGTCACCAACGAGCCTGCCAGGGGCACCAGCGCCAGGCACAACCAGGCCTTGGCGGTCTGGTCGCGCACCGGCAAAAGCCGCGCCACGCGTTCAACCAGACGCATCACCACCGTCAGCACGGGCAAGGATGCCGCAATGACCATCACCACGAAAACAAACGCGGGCTCGGTGTAGTTGCGCGATTCGGCATACGCCAGCGCCGTTTCGCCCGACGCCGCCAACGCCATCAAGACCAGCAATATCGCCGCCCAGAAACCGAACACCACTTCGACTTCACCCAGCAGATGCAGCAGGCCGCCATGGCGCTTGCTGCGATGCGCCAGGCGCAGGAACAGCGGCGCCGAAAAGGTGTGCACCAGGGCAAGGGCGAAAACAAGGGCGGCGATGATTTGCAGTGCGGACTCTGTCACGTGTCGGTTCCTGTACGTAAGCGGCGGTCTAGCCGAATTGAATTGCGCGGCGGCTACACCCGCGCCACCTCGACCCAAAGGCGCGTCATGACGACGTGCCTGACCAGTTCAAAAAGATGCGCCGGGGCGCTGGCGGGCACCAGCACCCGCCGTATCAAGGCCTGCAAGTCCACCCGGACGCAGGGCGTGGACGCGGCGCGGTCGCGTTGCTGAAACAGTGTACGCAGGCGCACGCGGCTTTGGCACGGCATGTCGATTTTCAGCTCGGCATCCTCGGGCGCCAGCACCGCGTCATGCAGCGCATCCAGCGTCGTGCAGACATACACCGATTCCGGCTGCGCGCAGTCGCCCTCGATCCGCCGGCGCCATTCCTGCGTGCCCACCAGCGCGGACGCGGCCCCTTGCGCGGGCGGGTCGAAACGCAGATGGCTGAATTCAAGCAGTTCAATGAATTCCACAAAGGGCAGTTCGCGCACCACGGTCAATTCACCGCACCGCATGTCGCCCCGCGCAGGCCAATCCGATTGCTTCATGACACGCTCCCATCAATGGAAAAGGGGGCCAGCCGACAGCCCCCTTTTCACCTTTCAGTACGACATCGGCACGCGATCAGGCGCCGGCCTGAGCCCTTTCAAGCTCGCGGACCCGCTTGCGGTTGCGCACCGTCGAGAACACCAGCCAGGCGGCAAGCGCCAGGATGGCGTAGACAAAGCCGGCGCTGATCGGGCGATCGATGAACACGCTCATGCTGCCGCGCGACAGCAGCAGCGCACGCCGGAAGTTCTCTTCGACCATCGGCCCCAGCACGAAACCCAGCAACAGCGGCGCGGGCGAAAAGCGCAGCTTCAGGAACAGGTAGCCCACCAAGCCCAGCACCAGCACCATGCCCACATCGAACAGGTTGTTGTTGGTGCTGTAGACGCCGACACACACGAAGAACAGCGCGGACGGGAACAGGTACTTGTACGGCACCTTCAGCAGCCGTGCCCACATGCCGATCAGCGGCAGGTTCATGACCACCAGCATGACGTTGCCGATCCAGAAGCTGGCGATCAGCCCCCAAAACAGGTCGGCGTGTTCGGTCACCATCTGCGGACCCGGCTGGATACCGTGGATGATCAGCGCGCCCAGCATCAGGGCCATCACCGAGTCGCCGGGAATGCCCAGGCTCATGGTCGGGATGAAGCTGGTTTGCGCCGCCGAGTTATTGGCCGCTTCCGGACCCGCCACGCCTTCGATGGCGCCGTTGCCAAAGCGCTTGGGCGTCTTGGACACGCGCTTTTCCACCGCATAGGACATGAACGACGCAATGGTCGCGCCCGTGCCCGGCAAGATGCCCAGGATTGCGCCAATGGCGCTGCCGCGCGCAATCGGCATGGCCGACTTCTTGATGTCGCCGGGTTCAGGTCGCACCGACATCTTGGGGCCCGCGCCCACCGTCGTGGCCTTGCCGATGCGGTTGACGTTGGCGAAGAAGTCCGCCAAGCCGAACAGGCCCATCGCCAGCGCCACCAGGGGCACGCCGTCGCTCAACTCGATGACGCCGAAGCCGTAACGGATGGTGCCCGTGTTGACGTCGGTACCCACCACGCCCAGCAGCAAGCCCAGGAACACCATGGCGATGCCCTTGATGGCCGAGCCCTTGGCCAGCGTGGCGCCGGCGAACAAGCCCAGCATCATCATCGAAAAATATTCCGCCGGGCCGAACTGGAAGGCCACTTCGACCAGCATCGGCGAGAACAGAATCATGATGATGATGCCCACGCTGGCGCCCACGAACGACGACATGACCAGCATGAACAGCGCCGACCCCGACTTGCCCTGGCGGGCCAGCGGGTTGCCGTCCAGGCAGGTCACCGCGTGTGACGGCGTGCCCGGCAGGTTCAGCAAAATGCAGGTGATGCCGCCGCCATACTGCGCGCCATAGTAGATGCCGGCCAGCATCATCAGCGCGGCCACCGGCGTCATTGCGTAGGTCAGCGGCAGCAGGATCGAAATGGCGGCCAGCACACCCATGCCCGGCAGCACGCCGATCATGTTGCCCATGAACACGCCGAACAGCGACCACAGCAGGTTCTCCCACTGCAACGCCACGGAAAAACCATGCAATACGTTGTCGAACAGATCCATTTCCTACCCCCAGCGCAGCATCGGAAACTGCAATTGCAGCGCCCAGGAAAACACCACCGCGCCGAACACCGTCATTGCAATGGCGAGAATGGCGGCGGACTTGACGGAGTTGGATGTATCGCCCAGCGCCGAGACGAACACCAGCGCAAACGTGGCGGGCAGGAATCCCAGGAAGCTGCCCAGGATGATGAAGAGCGCGATGCCGGCGGCGATGCACGCCATGCCGCGCACGCGATCGCGGCGCGTAGGCTGGGGCAGCTGTTCTTCCATCATTTCTTCCTGCACTTCATCGGGGTCCGGGCTGAGCGGCACCAGGATGCCCAGCGCGACCAGGAAGCAGCCGATCATCAGCGGGAAATAGCCCGGGCCCATCCGCGCCAGCTCTCCGATGTTGTAGGACGTTGCTTCAAAAATAGTAAGCGCGCCGCACAGGGCGATGAACGCACCGCCCCACAGATCGCGCTTTCTGGAAAATATGGTGCTGCCCACGGCTTGCTCCCCTGTTTGTTGTCGACATGCTTCGGCGCGCGTGATGTCGCAAGCCGAAGGAGGGGGCACTTTAAGGACGACGCCTTGCAATCCGCTTTCAGGCTTTTGCCGGCTTCATCCGGGAAAACCAGCAGGATGAAAGGCGCTTGTTCACATCGCTGAACAACGGTGAACATCGCAGCACCAAGGATGTTCACAAACGTGAACAACACGGCAAAGTTCCCGGGCTGCGAGCGGGCTGGCATGGATTTTTCCCGCGCGCGGCGCGCTTGCCAATTCTTGCAAATGCGGGCGCCGATTCCACGCAGGCATAATCCTCGTTTTCGTGGTTTCGATCGCATCGCCATGCTGCCCCCATGCACCACCTGCACCACCTGCCCCGCCTGCCCCTGACCGCTCGCATTCCACTTGCGGTCTCACTGCTCTTCCTTGCGATTTCCGCCGCGCTGATTTCCCTGGCGCTGCATGGCGTGTCGCGCCAGTTCGACAGGCAGGTCGCCAACTTGGGCCAGGTGTATCTGGACGGTTTGTCCGCCGCGATCCTGCCTGCGGTGCGCGCCGACGACCGCACACAGATGGTCGATGTGCTGAACCGAGCGCTGGATACGCATCTGGGCGTGGTTGATCGCACGCTGGCCGTCGTCGCGGCGGACCACCGCCTGCTAGCGCACGTGGCGCGCTACCCCGAAGTTGAGCCGATTCCGCTGGCATCGTTGGCGGACACCTCCGGCACGCTGATCAGCGCAAGATCGGAAGGCGTGTGGACGTGGCGCTTGCTGGACGACGCCCGGCCCGCGCTGGGGACGCTGGTAGCCAACCTGGACGTCAGCGATTTTCATCGGCAACGCCAGGAACTGGCCTGGGAACTGGGCCTGGTGGGATTGGCGATCAGCCTGATCGGCGCGGTGCTGTGCTTTGGCATGGCGCGCCGGCTTCAGCGCCCGATCATTTCGCTGACCGAAGCCCTGCGCGCCGGCCCGGAAGATCGCTTGCGCCCCATGCGCGTGGACACCACCGACCCGGAACTCAAGGAACTGCTGTCGGCCTACAACTGGATGGTGCAAAGCGCGCGGCAACGCGAAGCGCTGACCGAACGCAATGCGCGCATCGAACGCGAAGCGGTGTTGGGGCGGATGTCGGCCGCGCTGGCCCACGAAGTGCGCAACCCCCTGGGCGGGCTGCGCACCGCCGTGCAGACGCTACGGCAATTCGGCGAACGGGAGGATGTGCGCAGCGAATCCCTGGGCTTTATCGAACGCGGCGTCCAAGCGCTGCAAGCGGTGGTGGACGCGAGCCTGCGTACCTTTCGCCCCGGCGCCGCCCTGCTGCACCAGGAAGATATCGCCGACATCCGGCTGATGGTGGGCGCACAGGCCAACCGGGCGGGCGTGCGCGTGGAACTGCATTGCGAAGGCATGCAGGACCGCCGCCTGGCGTTGCCCGCGGGCGCGGTGCGGCAGGTGTTGCTGAACTTGGTGTTGAACGCCATCCAGGCCTCGCCGCGTGGCGAACTGGTGCAGGTGTTTGCGCGCGCGGGCCGCCAGGCACTGACCTTGCACGTGGCCGACCGGGGCAACGGCCTGCCGCCGGCCGCCAGGCGCGCGCTGCTGGGCGCAGCCACCGACGGCGACGGCATGGGCCTGGGCATCGTTGCCGATCTGACAACAACCATGCACGGCCGTTTGCGCGCAACCCGCATGGCAACCGGCATGGCGACCGGCATAGCAACCGGCACGCGCATTTCCGTGCGCCTGCCCTACGGTCCACAGGAAGATACGGCGTGAGCGACATCCAGGTTTTGCTGATCGAAGACGATGAACTGCTGGGCGGCGCGCTGCTTCAACGCCTGCGGCTGGAAGGCATCACCACGCAATGGGTGCAAAGCTGCGCGCAGGCGGTCGAAGTGTTTCGCCGGACCCGCATGCGTCCGGCGTTCTTGTTGGCCGACATCCGGCTGCCGGACGGCTCCGGCGAAGATCTTTACCGACGCTTGATCCCGCATCTGTCCAACACCACCGTGGTGTTCGCCACCGCCTATGGCGACATTGCGCAGGCCGTGCGGCTGGTGTCGGCGGGCGCTAACGACTACCTGACCAAGCCGTACGACACCGATGCGCTGGTGGCCCGCATCCGATCGGTCATCGCCGCGCAGCCGGCCGGCCAGCAAGACGAGGTCTTGGAAAACCCCTACGCGCTGCACGATGAAACCTATCCATTGGCGCAAGAGCTGGAACGGCTGGCCACCAGCGCCCTGCCCGTGTTGCTGGAAGGCGAAACGGGCTCGGGCAAAGACCGCGCCGCCCGCTATGTGCATGCGCGCTCGGGCTATGCGGCCGGCCCCTTCGTTGCCGTCAATTGCGCCACCTTGGCGTCGGACCTGATCGAAAGCCTGTTGTTCGGCCACGTGAAAGGCGCCTTCAGCGGCGCCGCCGCGGCGCGCGACGGGCTGTTTTCTCAGGCGGAGGGCGGCACGCTGTATCTGGACGAAGTGGCCGAGCTGACACCCCGGGCGCAAGCCGCGCTGTTGGGCGTGCTGGAAAACGGCCAGTATCGTCCGCTGGGCGACAGCACCGCGCGCCACACCCATTGCCGCATTCTGGCCAGCACCTGCACCGACCTGCCCGCCGCGATGGCGCAGGGTACGTTTCGCGCGGATCTTTTTTATCGGCTGGCGGTGGCCCGGGTCGCGGCGCCACCGCTGCGCGAGCGGCCCGGCGCGTTGCCCAGCCTGGCACGGTCGTTGCTGGCCGCGCAATCCGCCACGGGCGCGACGCTATCGCCCGATGCCATCCAGGCGCTGCACGACCACCCCTGGCCGGGCAATGTGCGCGAACTGAAGAACCGTATCGCGCGCGCGGTCGTGATGGCGGACGGCGCACAGGTCCATGCCGAGGACCTCTTCCCGGAAAGCAAGCTGGCCGACAAGCCGGACCTTGCCACCACGCGGCTGGATGCCGAGCAGCGCGCCATCCAGCAAGCCATTGCAGAATCCGGCGGCCATATGGGCTTGGCGGCAAAGCGCCTGGGCATCTCGCGCACCACGCTGTGGAAAAAGCTGCGCGCGGCGCGGGATGGCGTGTAGAGGCGGGTAGAGGCGTGTAGAGGCGGGTAGAGGCGGGTAGAGGCGTGGAAAGCCGTGTCCAGCCATGTTGTTGTGGGCGGCGGCTGCGCCCACGGCCTACGGAAGCACGCTTGCCCGGGCTAGTTCTTTTCGATGCCTGCAATGTTCACGGCTTTGCCCCACAACGCGTAGTCGTCCCGAATGATGGTCGAAAAGCCCGCCGCGTCGGTGGGCGCCAGTTGCAGACCGATATTCTTCAGGCGGTCGGCCAGGCCCGGCGTGGCGGCGGCATCCTTGAGCGCCGCCTCCAGCTTTTTCACGACGGGCGCCGGCAGCCCGGCAGGCCCCACCAGCCCCACCCAGCCCTGCGTGGCCAGCGGCACGCCGGCCTCGGTAAAGGTGGGCGCATCCGGAAACAACACCGACCGGGACGCCTGCGGCACGGCCAGCACGCGCGCCTTGCCGTCCTGCACCAGCAACGCGGCCAGCCCGTCCCCCAGGATCGCCATGTCCACTTCCTTGCGCAGCAAGCCGACGCGCGCTTCGGACGTGCCCTTGTAAGGCACGTGGACGATGTTGGTCCCGGCCGCGGCGTTCAGCATTTCGCCGGCCAGGTGGCCACCGCTGCCGACGCCGAACGAGGCAAACGTCAGCTTGCCCGGCTCGGCCTTGGCCTTGGCAATCAATTGGTCAAAGGACTTGAGAGGCGAGTCGGCGGGAACCACCAGCGCAATCCCCAGGCTCCCGAAACGGCCAATCGGCGTGAAGTCGCGTTGCGGATCGTAGGGCGGCGTCCTGCGAATATGCGGCACCAGCGTCAAGGCCGCTTGAAACGGTGCGGCCAGGATATAGCCGTCCGGCTTGGCGCTGGCCACATACTTCATCGCGATCTGTCCGCCCGCGCCGACGCGGTTTTCGACCACGACCGGCTGCTTCAGGCTGTGCGACAGGCCGTCGGCCATCAGGCGGGCGATGGTGTCGGTGTCGCTGCCCGCCGGCAAGGGCACGACCAGCGTGATGGGGTGCGACGGATAATCCGATTCGGCCAGGGCCGGCGCGGCGCCGCCCATCAGACCGATGGCGATGCAACAGACGGCGGCGCGCCGCGAGACTAGGGACAACGAGGTCATCAGCATGGCGATTCTCCTTCGGTGAGTCAGGCTGTGCCTGAGTTAGTTTCCCGCCTGGATCAGGCGCGCCGCCTTTTCCCCGATCATCATGGAAGGCGCATTGGTATTGGCGGAACACAGGGTCGGCATGATCGACGCATCCGCCACCCGCAGCGACGTGACGCCCTTGACTCTCAAGCTGGCGTCGACCACGGCCTGATCGTCGTCGCCCATCCGGCATGTACCCACGGGGTGATAGGACGTTTGCCCGATGGTCCGCGCATAGTCCAGCAGCCCGGACGCGCTGCCTTGTTCGGCGCCGGGGCGCGTTTCCCGCACCACGAACCGGGCCAGCGCCGGCTGGGCCGCAACCTTGCGCGCCATCTCGATGGCCGCCACGGTCACGCGTCGGTCTTCATCGCTGGACAGGTAGTTGGCCTGGATGACGGGCGCATCGCCGGGTTCGCGCGACTTGATGTGCACCGATCCGCGCGATGTCGGGCGCAGCGGAAAAGTGCCAATCGAGAAACCGGGGAAATCGTCCAGCACCAGCCGCTTGGGGTCACGCGCGTCAGGGCTGGACAGCCAATGCAACTGCAACTTGATGTCCGGCTGCGCCAGCGCCGGGTCCGACTTTGCCAAGGCATGCGCCACGGCGCTTGCGCAGCTCATCATGCCGCGACCTCGCAGCGCGAAATCGGCCGCCATCCAGGCCTTGCGCAACGGATTGCGCATGATCTGGTTCAGCGTGGTGGCGTTGCGGCATTCATACGTGACCCGCGTATGCAGATGGTCTTGCAGGTTTTCACCCACGGCGGGCGCATCGCGCAGGACCGGGATGCCAAGGTCTTGCAGCAGGCCCTGCCGCCCGATGCCGGATAGCTCCAGGATCTGGGGCGACTGGATCGCGCCCGCGCAGAGTATGACTTCACAGGTGGCGGTGGCCTCGCAACGCTGGCCATCCAGCTGGTACTGAACGCCGCTGGCCCGCTTGCCGTCGAATACGATCTTGGACACCAGCGCACCCGTTTGCAGCCGCAGATTCGTATTGGCAGCCAAGGGCCGCAGGAACGCCTCGCGGCTGCTCCAACGCCAGCCCTTGCGAATGTTGTGCTGCAAATAACCCACGCCTTCATAAGAGGCGCCGTTGTAGTCCGGATTACGCGGGATGCCCGCGGTGACACAGGCGTCGATAAAGGCGTTCATGAGAGGGTGCCGCGAGCGGAACTCCGTGACCGACACCGGTCCGCGACGGCCACGGATGGCCGGATCACCGCCCGCATAGCCTTCGATATCGCGAAAGATCGGCTTCAGGTCGTCGTAGCCCCAGCCTTGTGCGCCGAACTCGTCGCGCCAACGATCGTATTCGCAAGGGTCGCCATGCACCCAGATCATGCCGTTGACCGAAGACGATCCTCCCACCACCTTGCCTCGCGGCCAGAAGATGCTGCGGCCGTTCATCTGCGCCTCGGACTCGGTATGAAAGCGTCGCAATCCGCGCTCGCCGCGCAGGATGTACGCCACGCCGGCCGGGATGCGGATCCAGATCCAGCGGTCGTCATCGCCTGCCTCAAGCAGCAACACGGACCGACCGCCGGCCGCCAGCCGGGCGGCCAGCGCGCATCCCGCCGAGCCCGCGCCCACCACGATGAATTCGTACTTTGCCTGGGTCATGACGTTGCCTCCAACAGACGGCGCAGTTGCGCGGCTTCATTACCCATGCGCTGGAAACGCTTGTCGGGCTGCTCGGGAAAGGGGTTGCCCTTGCCCAGCACCGGCGCACACGGCGAGATGGTCAGCTCGACCAGCACCGGGCCGTTCGTCTGGATGATTCGCGGCAACATCGCCGCCAGCTCCGATTCATCGGCGAAGCGGAACGACGCGGCGTATCCGGCAGCCCTGGCGGCCGCGCAGAAATCAACCGCCCCATTTCCGGCCAGCCCCAGATTGGCGTTGCCATTGAACTGCACGCCATTGGCAAACACGAAATGGACGAAGCGTGCCGGCGCGGCGCCCGCCACGGTGGCCAGGACACCCAGCTCCATCAGCAGGCTGGCATCGCCGTCCAGCACCATGACGCGGCGCTCGGGGCGCGCCAGCGAAATGCCCAGCCCCAAACCGGCCGCCCCTCCCATCAGGGGAACCGAGGACAACGCAAGGGGCGCGCCGGGCGCGACCTCGTCCATGGCTTTCATGGCGCTCATGGTGCTTACCAAAACGGCGTCGCCGCGGGCCTCGTGAATGGCACGGCAAGCTTGCAATGTGGTCATCGACATATGCGGTTCAATCCCATTCCGTGTGGCGGCCGACGATGATGGCGGCGGGTGAGCGTTGCTGCTCGGCATGCGCGTGGGCGGCGGCAATCGCGCCCAGGTCCTGCGCGGTTTCAAGTCGCCAGCAGGCGATGCCAAGCGCGTCCAGCACCGGTTCCAGCAGGCTGACCATATGGCGTCTGGAAGCGCGCATGTCCTGGCCGTAGTTGCTGAACTCGCGGCCAAACTGGCCCACCATCAACAGCAGCGGAATGCCGGCATCCAGGCCACAGGCGCGCAGCGAATTGACGCAGTTGTAAAGGCCCTGGTTCTGCATCATGACGACCGGGCGGCGGCCACCGATGTACAGGCCCGTTGCAACGTGGACCGCCTGGTTCTCGTTGGCGCAATAGGTCACGCGAAGGCGGCCGCCGTTGGCGTCCAGGCATTGGTGGGTGGCGATCTGCACGAAGTCCGGCACGACGGTCGCGGAATCGATGCCGCAGTCGGCCAAGGCGTGCGCGATGGCACTGCCCTTCACGGCGGGCGGGGGGGAAGATGGCATGGCTAGTCTCCTGGTATTGCGCGGATGCCGGGTTGCGAAGGTCACCGCTGCCCAGGCGCGATGACCGCCTTGGCATAGCCCTCTTACTGGCGGCTATTCCCGATCTGTGCAGACAAGTGTAGGCTTGGCAACGATCCGGTATTAGTCATTTATTTTTATCAATCGATGCGTTTAAGGTATTGCCATGAACCCGCCCTCTGCCCTCGTCCGACGCCTGCGCGCCCGTCACCTTGAGCTGCTGCAAATTCTGGGCGAGGTGTCGACGGTGCACGCGGCGGCCAAGCGCATGAACCTGTCGCAACCCGCCACCACGCGCATGTTGCGCGAGGTGGAAGCCATGTTCGGCGGCCCCTTGTTCGACCGCAACGCGCGGGGCATCGCGCCTAACCGCTCGGGCACGGCGCTGATTGCGCGGGCGGCAATCCTGATGCGGGAATTGGGCACCATCGAAAACGAAATCGGCCTGGTGCGCCAGGGGCAGCAGGGCCTGCTGCGTATCGGCGCGCTGTCCGGCAACCTGAACGCGACGGTGGCGGTGGCGCAGTTGCTCAAGAAGGCGCCCACGGTGCAGGTGTCCATCCGGGAAGGTCAGATCAACCTGCTGATCGCCTCGCTGTTGGGCGGTGAGCTGGACTGTGTAGTCGGCCCCATCACCGACGAGGAACTGCGCAATGTGCGCATCGACGAGCTGCGCCTGGAGCGCCTGGTCGAAGATTCGATGGCGGTCGTCGCGTCGCCCAACAGCGCATGGAGCCGCCGACGCCGCATCAAATGGGAAGACCTGAGCGAGGCGCGCTGGATACTGCCGCCAACCGAGTCGGTCTTGAGACGTGCATTCATGCGCGTCTATCTGGAATTGGGAATGCGCCCGCCCCAGCACACGGTCGAGGCGCTATCGCCGTTGACCACGCGGTCTCTGATCACGCTGGGCACGGTGGACCTGGGCTTGCTGCGCATGGCGCACGCGAAAGAAGAAGCCCGCCTGGGCGGGCTGAAAATCCTGTCGATGGTATCCGCGCCCAAGCTGCCGGCGCTGGCGCTGCTTGCGCGCCGGGCGCCGAGCCTGCGCTCGGCCCCGTTGGACCTGTTCATCGAACTGCTGCGGGAATCGTCCGGCACCATCCATGACGCCCGGGCGTAACCCCGCGTCCTACACGCGCGCGGTTGTGGAGTCGTGCAAAGTCGTTTCGGACTCGCGCGACTGCGCTTGCCCTTCCTCTCGCGCCTCAAGCTCGTTGCCCAGCACCTCCGCCGAATCGTCCTGACTGGTTTCCGGCTTGAAGCGGCGGCGGGTATGCCCAGCCGCGCGTGCGTCCTCGCCGTCGTCCGGCCGCTCGGCTTGCAACGTGACGTTGGCCGCCGGCGCATAGCCGCGCTTGTCCTGCCCGAAGTACACCACCGTGTGCGGGTACGGCAGTTCAATCCCGGCCGCGTCGAAGTGCTTTTTCAACAAGCGGTTATAGCCGCGCTGCACGGCCCATTGCATGCCCGGCGTGGTCTTGATCAGGATGCGAATGGTGACGCCCTTGTCGTTGACGGCGGTAACGCCCGCCACCGTCATTTCCTCCAGGATCTCGGGGCCGAGCACCGAGTCGGTCATCAATTCGGCAAACGCCGCGCGCAAATGCTCGATGGCGTCGTCCACGCTTTCGCGGTGCGCGATGGTGTATTCACCTAAGTGATACGAGAAGTCACGCATGTGATTGGCGACCACATCCACCGACGAGAACGGCACCAGGTGGTAGCCGCCGTCCAGCGTGCGTATGCCGACCGAACGGATCGTCATCTTCTCCACGGTGCCGAACACGCCGGCGACCTGCACCACGTCGTTTTCGTTCATGCCGTTTTCAAGCTGGATGAACACGCCGGTGATGATGTCCTGCACCAGCTTCTGCGCGCCGAAGCCGATGGCCAGGCCCACCACGCCAGCGCCCGCGATCAACGGCCCGACATCGATGCCGATCTGCGACAACAGCACCATCAGCGTCATGGTCACGATGACGATCAACGCGGCATTGCGGAACAGCGACAGCAGCGTGCGTTCGCGCGCACTGGGCATGCCGCGTCCTTCGCTTTGACTCAGGCGGTGTTCGATGATGCTGGCGATAACCGTCCAGGCCAGCGCCGCGATCAACAGCACGATGACCACGTTGACCACTATCTTGATGGCCGCCCCACCGGCGTCGGACGACAGCCAGCGCGACAGGTCGAAGGCGTGCCAGGCGTCCAGCACCAGCAACACGATGACGATGCGAATGATCCAGCCCACGCTTTTCAGCAGGGCCGGCACGTAGGCGTTCACGCGCGCTTCCAGCATGGGCAGGCGCCGACGCAGGTCGTCGGACAGGCGGATGGGCTTGGCCAGTATCGTGTTCAGAAACAGGATCAGCAGGCTGCCCACGCCGATGACCAGCAGGGTCTGCGCGGTGGCGCGCGCCATGAAGGGCAGCGCGTTGGTCGGGTCGATCTGGCTGACGATGAGCAGCACGGTGAAGTAGCCGATGCCCAGCACGTGCCAGATGCGCGACAGGAAGTGCAGCCGCGACCCCATGAACGTGGCCGCGTTGGCGGCATGGCGGTTCATGCGATCACGCACCGAATGGCGGTTCTGCCAGATGATGCGCACGGCGTACACGTACACCACCAGCATGATGACCATGCTGGCCAGGCGACCCAGGGCGGGCGACAGCGCGGCCGAGATCACCGGGTCCACCAGCAGCGTGCCATAGCCCGCCGCCGCGACCACGCGCACCAGCCACGCGTTCCAGTACCGGGCCAGCTCGTCGGACATGGGCAGCAGGCGCAGGTGCGGATGCCGCACCGCGAACACCGTGCGGATCAGCACCTTGACGATTTCCACCGCCACGAAAGCGCGCAGGAACACCGCCGCCAGCGTGTCCAGCGTGCCGCGCTCGGGCGTGCCCCACAGGGCGGCCGCCCCGCCCGCCATCGCGGCCAGCAGCACCACGCCGGCATCGATGGCGACCGCGCCCACGATGGCGCCCAAGCGTTGGTACAAGGCCCGCATCGAGGCAGGCGCGCGGCGCGCAGTGCCGGGGTCGTGAACGGTAGCCGCCTCGGAAGGGCTGGCATGTTCAGCCACCCAGCGGTCGATGCGCGTGTAGATGCGCATGGCGATCATCCGCAGCAGCAGATAGGCAATGACGGTTGCCAAGCCGGCCAGCAGCAACGGCAGCAGCGCATTGCCGGCGGTGGCGCCGTCCATCCGCAGGCTGCGCCCCGAGGCCAGCGCGCGCATATCGTCCACGCCCTGCCCCATGTCGGCGGCCACGCCGGTCAGGAACTGCTGCACGCCATCGGCCATGCGTTCCTGTAAACCGGGCTCGGTCTGGGCCTTGGGGGAAGTGGCCGCACCCGGCGCGGGGGACGCGGCGGGCGGCTTGCCCGCCGCTTGCGCTCGTAACGCATCGACCAGCGCCTTGCGTGCCTCGGGATTGTCCAGCAGGTCGGCCAACGCATCGGGCGTCAGCGCGGATGCCGATGCGGCGGGCGGCTGCGACGGGGGTTGCAGCGGCGACGCGGCGCCAGCCTGCCCCGGCCAGGTCAACAACACGCAACTGAGCATCACCACCAGCAGCCACACCGCCTGCCATGGCCTCGCGCGTCGGTGCCGCCAAAGGCGGGCGGACTCTTCGCGGGGCGGATAAAAAAGGGATGCTGTCGTTGCGAATCGAACCACTAATAAAACTCCTCTGCGATCAAGGCCAGGAACGCGGCGCGCGATCGCAGGGACAACGCCGCCAAGGGCTAAATGATAAAGCCCAGCCGCTTCATCAGATATTTAGGCGATTCTTCATACCCTTGGCGGTAGTAGAAGCGGTGCGCATCCACGCGGCGTTCGTGGCAATGCACTTCGATGCGGTCGCAGCCGCGCGCGCGGGCTTCTGCTTCGGCCGCCGCTTCGAGTTGACGGCCGACGCCCGCGCTGCGGGCCTGGTCGTCAACGCAGAAATACGCGATGCGGCAGAAGTCGCCGGGCAGCGCCAGCTGGATCATGAAATGCAGGTTGATAAAGCCCAGCAATTGTCCGGCATCGTCGTGAGCCACCAGCAACAGGGCATCGGGATGCGCCGATAGCAGGGCGATTTTTTCCGCCATGAAGGCGGTGGTGCCGGGATAGCCCAGTTGCGCCAGCAAGGTGGCGATGGCGGGGCCGTCCTGGACGGTGGCGGGGCGTAGGTGCATGTCGGTTTCCGGGCGGCGTGTGCAAGACTGCGCGGAAATTTATGACGGCATCGTGTCCGCCTGATGACAAGCGCGCGGCCCCGCGCCCCCGGCGCCTTCAATCAGGGCGTGACCTGATAGCCGCGCTGCTGCATGCAGCTGGTGTATGCGGACGACGCCGCGCTGCTGGTCTTGGCCTGCTCGCGACGGTCCTGCCGCTGGCGCGACCCACCCACCACGGCGCCGGCCACCGCCGCGTCCTTCGCCTGGTTTTGACGGTATTCCTGCTTGACGTCGTCGTCCATGCGGTCATAGGCCTCTTCGTGCTGCTGGCCACGCGCGCCGGCCACTGCCGCGCCCGCGACAGCGCCCGTGGCGGCGCCGCGCGCACGACCGCCGGATTGCGTGGTGTCGGTGGTGCCGGTGCCCCCCGCCTGGGCCTGGCAGGCGGCGACGTCTTGTTGTGTGGTTTCAGGAGACTGCCCTTTCATCGGCGTAATGGTCTGTGCCGTGGCGGTCAGGCCGATGGTCGAGAGCAGCAAGGCAACGCAGGGAATGATGGACTTTTTCATAGAAAACTCCACGTGCGGTTAAGAACCCTGGACCTTGCAATGTAGTCCCGCCTGCCGTGCTTCGGCCCGTGTCCGGAATACCCAATATTGGGTATGGCGTTATGGGGCGGCACGCCGCTTGACGGCTCCACTCGCGGCACGAAAAGGCCGTGGCTAGCAAGCGCCATACCTGGCGATACGCCCGGACGGCTGGCTGACGACATGCTAGGCTGGCACTATTTCCCGCCCGTCCTACCCAGATGAAATCCTTTCTCCAGTCCGAGAAGTTTCTACTCTTGGCGTGCGTCATCGCCGTTGCCGGATACGCCGTCGATTCACAGCTGCGCGACGTTGGCCGAATGGCCAGCCTGGCGGAAACCACCATCCTGATCGGGGCCATCCTGTGTGCGTCGTTAAGCGTGGCGCGCCATGCCGAGCGCATCGCGCAAAAGCTGGGCGACCCTTACGGCAGCATGATCCTGACGCTGTCGGCGGTGCTGGTGGAAGTGATCGTGCTGGCCATCGTGTCGTCCAAGGGCGGCTCGCCCACGCTGGTGCGCGACAGCATCTACTCGGCCGTCATGCTGGACATCAACGGCATCCTGGGCGTGGCCGCGTTGATTGGCGGATTCAAGCATGGCGAACAGGCCTACAACGACGATTCGGCGCGCACCTACAGCGTGATGATCCTGACCGCCGTGACGGTGTCGATGATCGTTCCGGAATTCGTGCCGCAGGCCAGCTGGCGCGCGTACAGCGCCTTCACCATCGTGGCGATGTTGCTGCTGTACGGCGTATTCCTGCGCATGCAGACCGGCCCGCACAGCTACTTTTTCAGCTACAGCTATCCGGAAAAGAAAACGCGCCGCAACCTGCCCGCGGCGGCGCAGACCAGCTGGCGGCCGTCGGCCGCGATCATGGCGGCCGGCATCATCGCGGTGGGTTTCCTGGCGGAACTGATGTCGCATTCGCTGGACCGCAGCCTGGAAGGCGTTGATGTCCCGATCGGCCTGATTGCCTTGATCGTGGCGGGCATTTCCGCCGCGCCCGAGATGCTGACCGCGCTGCGCGCCGCCCTGGCCAACCGCATGCAATCCGTGGTGAACATCGCCTTGGGTGCGTCGCTGTCCACGGTGATCCTGACCGTGCCCGCCATGGAGGCCATGGCGTTGATCTCGGGCCAGCGCATCGTCATGGCAATGACGCCGCTACAGACGCTGATGATGCTGGTGACGCTGCTGGTCGCCGCCATCAACCTGAATGACGGCCAGACCAATGCCATTGAAGGCATGACGCACTTTGTGCTGTTCGGCGCCTTCCTGATGCTGCTGTGCCTGGGTTTGTAGGACTTTAAAACCGCTGATGCTGCCCAAAGGGCACCTCGGCGTCGGTCGGCTTTTCGAAGGTGGGCGCTTCGCCGTTCAAGTCCGCCGCGTGGATGCGCGCCAGCCGCGTCGCCTCGTCAATTGCCGTCTGCGCCGACGAGTACGTGCTTTCGATGGCGACGCGTTCGCGCGGCTGCGGTTCGCCGGCAAACGTCAGCGTATAGCCGATGCGCCATGCCCCGCCCTCTTCAACGGGCCGCTCGATCTGAAAATCCCACTTTGGCTTTTCCATGATTCCTCCTGTTGAAACGCCCCATGCTACCGCGATTGCATGCGGCAAAAAATGGTCCCGGCAGCGCGGGCGACGGGCATGGCAATTGCTGCACCGCGGCTTTCACGGCCCACAGGAGACGCCATGATTTCCGAACGATTGCGCAGGTTGCGGCACATCGCGAAATTCGCTGCGGAACGTTCCGGCGATTACGTGGAGTTGGTGGGCATCGAGTTATCGCTGTATCGGGGCGCGTTGATCTCCACGCTGATCAGCGGGGTGGCGCTGGTGTTCTGCGCCCTGGGCACGTTGGGGTTCATCTCGGTTGCCGCCATCGTCACCTTCTGGGACACCGAATACCGCATGCTGGCCGCGTGGCTGGTTGCCGCCGCCTGGCTCGTGGTGACCCTGATTTCGCTTGCCATCGCGCGCTACAACGCGCCCAAGGGTTCGCCCTTTGCCGAACTGAGCCACCAGGTCCGACTGGATACCGCCGCCGCACGGAGCCACTATGCCCAAGACCACCACCCAGGCTGATAAAGACGCGCTCTTGGCCAAGATGGAGCGCGACCGGCAGGTACTACGCCGCGCCGGCATGGCAAGCGCGCGTTCGCCCTCGTTTGGCCAGGCGGGCGCGGCGTGGGCCAAGACCACCGCCCTGGCCGCTGGCGCCGCGCTGGGCTGGCCACCATTCCTGAAGCAACCGCTGCGCGCCATGACGGTGGTGGCGTTGCGCGCCCGTGTCGCCGAACTGCTGGACCGCCGCAATACCCGCCGCGTCAGCGGCATCCTGCCCGCGCCCGAGGTTGAGCGCCTGACGCGCTTGATCGCGGAGCTGCGCGCGTCGATGGCGCGGCTGGAAGCGTTGGGGCCGGACGTGACGACGGGCGCGGATGCGATAGAAGCCGAGCGCCTGCGCATGCAGCTGGACAAGCACGTGCAGCGGCTGCGCGCGTTGCAAGACGGGATGTCGGCGGATGCCAGCAAACCCTTGCCACCTTGAACGGCTGCTGTCACCCCTGCCGGTAGAACGCTGCCGGTGACACGCCAAAGTGCTTCTTGAACATGGCCGCGAACGCACTTTGGCTGGTGTAGCCGTGTTCCAGCGCCACATCCACCACGCGCGCCCCGCCGGCAAGATGCTCCAACGCCAAGAGCAGCCTCGCCTGCCGTCGCCACTGGCCCAGGCGCATGCCCGTCTGTTGCAGAAACTGCCGATGCAAGGTGCGGGTGGACAGGTGCAGCCGGGCCGCCCATTCGTCTAACGTCAACGCCGCGTCCGGCTGGCGCATCAGCGCATCGCAAAACTTGCGCAGCCGCGCGTCCGCCGGCATGGGCAGATACAGCGGCAACACCGGCAGGCTGCGCAATTCCTGCAATAGCAGGTGCAACAAATGCCAATCGCGCGAGCCGGGGCGCTTGGGCGCGGCGACATCCATGTCGACCGCCGCCACAATCAACTCCCGCAGCAAAGGTGAAATATCCAACACGCAACTACGCGCGGGCAGTTGCGCCGTGGCGCGGCTGTCGACGAAAACGGTGCGCACACGCACCGCGCCGCTCATGCGCACCGAATGCGCCACGTCGGCCTCCAGCCAGACGCCGCGCGTGGGCGGCACCACCCACCTGCCGCCCTGCGCTTCGATGGTCATCACGCCCTGGATGGCGTAGAGCAGCTGCGCCCGGTCATGGTGGTGGGGCGCGATGACATGGCCGTGCGGGTAATCCACCGCCAAGGCGGCGGCGGGTGCGCCCGAGGCCACGAATGCGCTGTAGAAAGGAGAATCTTCCATACGTTCAGATTGGCAGTTTTGCGATAACTGGCGACATAGTAGCGCCAGACGGACGCGGCGGCGCCCGGCACCATGAACGGCTCGTTTCGGAGACCTTCATGTCCATCACTTCCCTGCTCTTTCCGTTCATGGCCATCGTGCTGTGGGCGGGCAACGTCATTGTTTCCAAGTTGGCCGCGTCGGCAATTTCGCCCACGGCCATCACCTTCTATCGCCTGATCCTGGCGCTGGCGCTGATGTCGCCCTTCGTGCTGCGGCCGCTGCTGCGCAACTGGGCGTCGGTGCGGCCGCACCTGGGCAAGATGGCGATCAGCGGCCTGCTGGCCATGGCGCTGTTCCAAAGCCTGTCGTACCGCGCCGCCGAAAGCACCACGGCCACCAACATGGCCATCGTGACCGCGCTGGTGCCCTTGCTGACCGCCATCCTCAGCGTGATCGTGCTGGGCGAAGCGCTGACCGTCGGCATGGCCGTGGGCGGCGTGCTGTCTTTCGTGGGCCTGTTGTATCTGGTGGGCCAGGGCGACATCGGCGCCATCGCGCGCAACGGCGTCCACGCAGGCGACCTGCTGATGCTGCTGGCCTCGTTGTCGTATGCGCTGTACGGCGTGCTGCTGCGCCGTTGGCGCCTGACGATTCCGGCGTGGCAGGCGGTGTACCTGCAAGCCATCGCGGCACTCGTGTTCATGCTGCCGTTCTTCGTGATGCTGCCGGCCGGCACCGCGTCGCTGGACGCCCGCACCCTCCCGCTGATCGCCTACGCCGGCATCGGGTCGTCCATCCTGTTGTCGTTTTGCTGGATCCAGGGCGTCAAGCACCTGGGCCCCAACCGTTGCAGCATCTTCATCAACCTGCTGCCGGTGCTGACCGCCGTGCTGGCCGTGGCCATGCTGGGCGAACAGATGCACGCGTATCACGTCATCGGCGGCAGCATGAGCCTGGTGGGCGTGCTGATCGCGCAGACGGTGCATCGGCCACTGCATGCGGGCGCGGCCCCCTCAAGGCTTGCCGCACAAGGCAGCGCGGAGCTGCCGGCCCCGGCCGCCCAGGCACGTCGCGCGCGCTAGCGCTGATCATGGTCTGGCGGGTGCGACGCTTGCGTGGGTGGCGCGTATCGCAAGCGCCAAGGAAGCCCATGACGCTACACGCCGAAGCGCGCCGACAAGCTTTCCAGTCGCGCGCTGGCCAGCGGTTCACGGCCCGCCAGGAATGACAGCGGACCGTCCGGCTCGAAAAACCATCGCGCGGCGCCGCGACTCATTCGGCCGCGCAACATGCACCGCGTGCGGATGGGGCCGGAGTCGCCGTCCTGTACTGTCCAGATCGGCAAGCGCACCGGCACCTGCAAGCGCGACGGCGGCTGATATTGCAGCGTTGCCACCCGCCGGCCATCCACCGTCATCGACGCCGTGGCGCCGTCAGCAAACCCGGGCGACGGGCCGTCAGACGACCCGGCCTGGAACACCCCCATGCGTTTCGGAATTCCCCATAGCGTTCGGCCACCGGCCGCTGCCGCTTCGTCGTCCACCCAGATAGGCCCGACGGTACATGCCGGGGCCACGATGCCGGACGATTGCACCGCCACGGCAAAAAGCAGCTCGTTATAGGCCAGCGTGCCGCCGGGTTCGTAGCGCGCCCACACCGTCGCGCACAGCGCCTGGCGACCCAGCGACACAAGGCGCGCGCCGTTGGCCGCCGCCACGGGCAGCGCATCCAGCGGCACGCGCCAGACGCTGATCAGTGCCGAGCCCTGCAAGGACCACGGCGCGCGGGGAAACGGTGTTGCGGCTGGTGTAGACATGGGCGTTGCTCTCGGGTGTAACGGACGCGGGCCTGAGCCGGGCAGCGGCACGTCGCATGGCAGGGATTTGCCGGTGCAAGGCGCTTGCAGCAAGCCGTGTGCCGGGCGATGCGCGGCGCGGGCGACGTTGCAGGCGCGATGACGCTACTGCCGTCAACGCCGCATGCGGCGCTGACCCTGGCATCGGGGCAAGCGTTTGCCGCATTGCTATACGTGCTGTGCGCCGTCACCGTTGTCACGGCGGTGGCGCTTTACGGATTCATCGGCCGGGAAGATCGCAGCGGTGTCGCACCGATACCTGCGCGTGGCCAACGTTGCGCGGGCGCGGCGGGTGATTGAAGGGAAGGTGTGGACGATCAAGGTGCCAGAGGGCGATCACCACGGCATCGCAGTCGCCCCTGCATGGCACGCCCTCACGACGGCGCATCCACCTCATTCTTTTCCTTCTCCTTCTTCTCCTTTTTTTCTCCATCGTAGTGAGACTTGATGGCGAGAAACATGCCCGTGCCCAACACCAGCAGCTTGAACGTACCGAAGACTACAGGGACCCAAAAGTTCATCATTTCCTCAAAACGCTGCTTCAGCAGCCTCATGTACTACTCGTGCCAGGCAAGTCGATCGGCAAAGCGTGCGACATCCGCGACGCGGATCATGATACGTGCGCCGGACGACCCATGCACTTTCAGAATTATCCCGTGATCCTGATCTACCGATCTGCACCGCATGAAAACGCTGCCAACTGCACCGTTTTTCGCGGCCGGCCCCGCTTGGCGGGCGTCTCGCGCATGATCGCCACGAACGCGTCGATGGATGGGTTGGGGTTGTCGGGGTGCCGGGCGGCGGCTAGGCCACCGCTTGAACGAAATCCCGCGCCGCGCGCAGCAGCCGCGCTTCGCTGCCCGCCGCGCCCAGCAGCTCCAGGCCAACCGGAATGCCGCTCGGCGTGAAGCCGATGGGCAGGCTCAATGCAGGCAAGCCGGTAACCGAAGCCAGCAGGCCGTTGCCGCCGGTCTGTGCTTCGCCCAGTTGCACCGGCCCGCCCCGCACGCTGGGATAGGCCAGCATATCGAAGTCGCCGGACGCCATGGCTGCGAGGGCCTCGGCGCGAATTTCGTCGGCACGGGCCAACGTTGCCTGACGGGCGCTGCCGTCCGGATCCTGCATCGCATTGCGTTCGCGCAGGACCGTCATGACTTCCGGATGCGGGTAGGCGCCGTCCAGGATGTCGCCCAGGCTGCGCACCGGCACGTCGGCGTCACGCAGGCACTGCGCCAATGCGTCGCGAAATTCGTAGCCGGTGACGTTGGCGGCGGAAAGGCGCGTGTCGTCGATACCAAGCTGCGCCTGCCGCACCGACGCACCGGCCGCCTGCCAGCGCGCCAATGCCGCCTGCACGTGCGCGGAGACTTCCCGCTGCGCCGCACCGCTGCCGAACAAGGCATTGACGGTGCCGATGCGCCAGTCACTACGCTTCGGTTGCGACGCCGCATCGCCGTCGTCGCCACCCGCCATGACCGACCAAAGAATCTCCAGGTCGTCCACACAGCGCGCCATGGGGCCTACCGTGTCCAGCGTGGGCGACAGGGGCACCACGCCGGCCGTGCTGCATCGCCCTGCCGTGGGCCGCAACCCCAGCACCTGGTTGAACGCCGCTGGGATGCGGATGGAGCCGCTGGTGTCGCTGCCGATGGCGGCCGCCGCAAAGCTGGATGCCACGGCCACCGCGCTGCCGCCGCTGGACCCGCCCGGTACGCGCGTGGCGTGATACGCGTTGCGCGTGCGACCGGACATCGACGACACATTGGTGATGCCGCAGGCCAGTTCGTGCAAGGTCGTTTTGCCCAGCACGATTGCGCCTGCCTCGCGCAAGCGCCGCACCACGTCGGCGTCCTGCCGGGGCAGCCGCCGCGCCAAGGCGCGCGAGCCGGCGGTGGCCGGCATGCCGATGGCGTCGATGTTGTCTTTGAACAGCAGCGGCACGCCGTGCAGCGGACCGCGTACCACGCCCGCGCGGCGCTCGGCATCGCGCAAGGCCGCCTCACCGGCCGCCTGGGGATTCAAGCCGATCAGCGCGTTGAGCGCCGGCCCGGCCTGGTCGTACGCCGCAATGCGCGCCTGATACGCGCGCACCAGGTCGACGGCCGTCAAGCGCCCCGCCGCCATCGCCGCCTGCAACGCAGCGATGGCTTGCCCGAATACCGCGTCATCGTCAGGCAGCGGCCCGGCCAGCAATTGCGGCGTGTTCATCGAAAATGGCACGCTACCCACTGCTGGCCGGTGGCGGAAGCCACGGGCCGTTCCGTCAGCGCGGGCTGTGTCTCGCGGCAGATGGGCTGCGCCAGCGGGCAGCGCGTGTGAAAGCGGCAGCCGCTGGGCGGGTTCGCGGGGCTGGGCGGATCGCCTTGCAACAGCTTGCGCTGCGCGGGCTTGTGCGGATTGGGCACCGGCACGGCCGACAGCAGGATCTCGGTGTACGGATGCCGGGGCTGCGAGAACAAGGTGTCGCGGTCGGCCACTTCAACAATGCGGCCCAGGTACATCACCGCCACGCGATGGCTGATGTGACGCACCACCGCCAGGTCATGCGCCACGAACAGATAGGCGATGCCCATCTCTTGTTGCAGGTCCATCAGCAGATTGATGACCTGCGCCTGCACCGAGACGTCCAGCGCGGACACGGGCTCGTCGCAGACGATCAGCTTGGGCCGCAGCGCCAACGCGCGCGCAATGCCCAGGCGCTGGCGTTGCCCGCCCGAGAACTCGTGCGGAAATTTCTTCATGGCTTCGGGGCGCAGACCGACCTTGTCGAACAGCCACGCCAGCTCGTCCACGCGCGCGCGGCCGCCCGACATCGGGTAGTTGCGCAGCGGCTCGCCCACGATATCGCCCGCCGTCATGCGCGGGTTCAAGGACGCATAGGGGTCCTGGAAGATGATCTGCATATCGCGACGCCGGTTGCGCATCTGCTCCGGCGTCAGGGCCAGGATCTCTTCGCCTTCCAGTTTGACGGAGCCGGACGTGGGCTGGATCAACCGCAACACCGACTTGCCGGTGGTGGTCTTGCCGCAGCCCGACTCGCCCACCAGCGCCAGCGTTTCGCCACGGGCCACGCTGAACGACACGCCGTCTACCGCCTGCACGACTTTACGGCGCGGCGTGAACCAGCCGCCCGCGCCGGGATAGTGCATCTTCAGGTCGCGCACGTCTAGCAACGGCGCCGTCGATGCAACCACCGGCGGCTGAGGATGGGCGCTCATGCTTGAACTCCGGTCAGGGTGGCGCCGGGCGCCACGGAAGTCGCGGCCAGCAGGCCGGGTTGCGCCGCCACGCGCGCCACTTCATGGCACGCCACCACATGGTCGACGCCATGCGTGGATAGCTCGGGCGCTTCAACGTGACAACGCGGCGTGGCGTACGTGCAGCGCGGTGCAAAGCGACAGCCATTGCCCAGTTCGCTGGGCGCGGGCACCATGCCGGGAATTTCGGCCAGGCGTTGCGTGGAGGCGTTCATGGACGGCATCGACCCCATCAGCGCGCGGGTGTACGGATGCAAGGGGCGGTCGAACAGTTCGGTGACCGGCGCTTCCTCGACCTTGCGGCCGGCGTACATCACCGCCACGCGGTCGCAGCATTCAGCCACCACGCCCAGGTCGTGCGTGATCAACACGATGCCCATGCCCAGCGTCTTTTGCAGGTTGCGCAGCAGGTCGACAATCTGCGCCTGGATCGTCACATCCAGCGCGGTGGTGGGCTCGTCGGCAATCAGCACTTCGGGGTTGCAGGCCAGCGCCAGCGCGATCATCACGCGCTGACGCATGCCGCCGGATAGTTGATACGGATACTCGTGAACGCGGCGTTCGGGCTCGGCAATCTGCACCAGGCGCAACATCTCTTCGGCACGGCGGTACGCGTCGCGGCGGTTCAGCTTCTGATGCACCATGACCGTCTCGGCAATCTGCCGGCCCACGGTCAGCACCGGGTTCAGCGACGTCATCGGCTCTTGAAAAATCATCGAAATCCGGTTGCCGCGGATCTGGCGCATCTGCTTTTCCGTGAGGCTGAGCAGGTCGGTGCCGCGATAGCGGATCTGGCCGCCGGCAAAGCGCCCGGGTGGCGTCGGCACCAGGCGCAGGATGGACAGCGCCGTCACGCTCTTGCCGCAGCCGGATTCACCGACCACGCCCAGCGTGCGCCCGGCGCGCACCTGATACGACACGCCATCGACCGACCGGACGGTGCCCGAGACGGTGTCGAAGTAGGTGCGCAGGTTGTCGACTTCAAGCAGCACGTCGCCAGGGCCAACGGCGTTGGCGGGGGATAGGGCCATGGCGTCCTCCTAGCGTTGGTTGGTCAGGCGCGGGTCCAGCGCATCGCGCAGCCCGTCGCCCATCAGGTTGATGGCCAGCACGGTGATGGCCAGCAGAATGCCGGGGTAAAGAATGGTGTAGAAAGCCACGGCCACGTAGTTGCGCGCGTCGGCCATCATGTTGCCCCAGCTGGGCACCTGGGCCGGCACGCCGACGCCCAGGAACGACAGCACGGCTTCCGTCAGCACGGCGGTAGCGGCGATGAAGGTTGCCTGCACCACCAGCGGCGTCACCATGTTGGGCAGCACATGCCGGCGCAGGATGACGGGCAGGCGCGTGCCGATGGCATGCGCCGCCTCGACGTACAGTTGCTCGCGCAAGGTCAGGGCCAGCGAGCGCACCAGCCGCACCACGCGCGGCACCTGCGGAATCGCGATGGCGATGATGACCGTGGTCAGGCTGGCGCGGATGACGGCCATCAGCGCAATGGCCAGCAGGATGTCGGGAATGGCCATCATGCCGTCCATGATGCGCATGATGATGGCGTCGGCCCAGCGCACAAAGCCGGCCAGCAGCCCCAGCACCACGCCGATCACGCTGGCCACCAGCGCCACCACGATGGCCACGACCAGCGACACGCGCCCGCCCCAGACCACGCGGCTGAACACGTCGCGGCCCATCGCGTCGGTGCCGAAGTAATGCTGGGCCGAAGGCGGCTTCAGGCGCTGCAAGGGGTTGATGGTGATGGGGTTGTGCGTGGCGATCCACGGCGCGGCAATCGACAGGCCCGCCACGATCAGCAGCAGCACCAGGCCGATGATCAGCGTGGGATGCTTGCGCACCCAGCGCCAGCGCCGGCCGCTGGCCGTCAGGGCCTCGTGCAGCAGGATGGGCGCAGCGGGCGCGGTGGGCACGCTGGGGGAAATCAAATTTTCTGACATGGTTCTTTCCCGCGACGGCTCAATAACGGATACGCGGATCGAACAGCCGGTAGCTGAGGTCGATCAACAGATTGATCAGCACGTAGGCGCCCGCCGAAATCAGCAGCACGCTCTGGATGACCGGGTAGTCATGGTGCTGGACGGCGTCGATCACCAGCCGGCCGATGCCCGGAATGGCGAACACGGTCTCGGTGACGACCACTCCGCCGATCAGCAAGGCGATGCCCACGCCCACCGTGGTGGCGATGGGAATGGCGGCGTTGCGCAACGCATGTTCCAGCACCGGCAACACCGCCAGGCCCTTGGCGCGCGCCGTGCGGATGTAGTCTTCGTGCAGCACTTCGACAACGGTGGCCCGCGTCATCCGCGTGATCAGCGCGATGTACACCAGCGCCAGGTTGATACACGGCAAGGTCAGGTTGCGCAGCCATGGCCCCACGCCGCTGGACAGGCTGACGTAGCCCTGCACCGGCAGCCATTGCAGCTTGACCGCAAAGCCGTAGATCAGCAGATAGCCCACCAGGAACACCGGCAACGAAAACGCCAGCACCGAAAACAGCATGACGAGGCGATCGATCCAGGTGCCGGCGCGATATGCCGCCAACACGCCCAGCGGCACCGCCACCAGGATCGATACCAGCATGGTGATGGCGGCGATCGACAAGGTGGGCTCCACCCGCTGCGACAGCAACTGCGTCACGGGCACTTGCGTGAAGATCGACGTGCCCAGGTCGCCTTGCATCAGCTTGGCGGCCCACAGGCCGAACTGCCGCCACAAGGGCTCGTCCAGGCCCAGCGCCGTATGCAGCTTGGCGATGTCCTCGGCCGTGGCGAAGTCCCCGGCGATCAACGCCGCCGGGTCGCCGGGCGACAGGTGGATCAGCAGGAACACGATCACTGCCACCACCGCCATGACGGGCACGATGGCAAGTACGCGCCGAATGATGTAACCCATAGTTGTCTCGCGTATCGGTAACGGCGGGCGCTGGATTACTTGTCCAGCACCCAGAGGTTCGGCAGGCTCCAGATCTTGTCCGTGTTCTTCAGGCTGTTATGCGCGGCAAACGCCCGCGAATACTGGCCGATGGAAATGGCGGGAAAGACCTCGTAGGCGCGCTCCTGGAACAGATCGAGCACGCGCTTGCGCTCGTCCGAACTGGTGGCGGCAATCCACTGTTCGCGCAGTTCGTCCAGCTTCTTGTCGCACGGCCAGCCCGGCAGGCTGTTGCCGCACACGGCGCCCAGATACGTATTGCTGATGGGCGAGTCCACGTTGAACTCGGACGCGGCCGACAGGAAGATGTTCCAGCCGCCCTTGTCCAGCGTTTCCTTGCGCGCACGGCGTGCGGTCAGCGTGGCCCAGTCCATCGACTGGATGTCCAGATTGACGCCGATATCCTGCAAGGCCTGGATGGCAACCAGCGTTGCGGAATTCAGATAGGCCAGGTCGGTCGGCAACAGGATGACCAGTTTTTCGCCCTTGTAGCCGGCTTCGGCCAACAGCTTCTTGGCCAGCGCCGGGTCAGGCTTGGCGTAAGGCGCGGCGCCCGCCGTGCTGTCGTTGGGACCGCCGCAGATGAAGACCGTGGCGCAGTACTTCATGCGCAAGTCGTCCGGGTAGCCCATGGCAGCCGTGAACTTGTCCTGATCCACCAGATGCGCCACCGCCTGACGCGCCTTCGGGTTATCAAACGGCGGCATCGACTGGTTCAGGATGATGTAGCCCTGCGCGCGTTCCAGCACGCCGATCTTGACGTTCTTGTTGGCGCGCAGCGCGTCGATGTAGTCGGCGGGCGCTTGCTCGATCATGTCGACTTCGCCGTTGGTCAGCGCGGCGGTGGCGCTGTTGGAGTCCGGCAGCACACGCCATTCCACGCGCGGAATATGCGGCGTCTTGTCGCCCGCCAGGCCGTCGGCCGCCATCTTCGGACCCAGGTAGTGCGGGTTCTTTTCGAACACGATCTTGCTGCCCGGCACCCATTCATCGCGCTTGAACACGTAAGGGCCGGAGCCCACGACTTCGGTCAGCGGCTTGGTTGCCGGCTGCGACGCCAGCCGCTTGGGCAGGATGAAGGCGGGGTAGCTGGACACCTTGGCCAATCCGTCCAGCACCAGGTCAAAGGGCTGGTTCAGCGTCAGCTTGAAGCGGCTGGCGTCCAGCGCTTCCCACTTGCCGCCAGCGCGTGTGATGGCTTGACCGATGTTGTCGCGCGCGGACCAGCGTTGCAGCGATGCAATCACATCGTCCGTCGTCACGGGCTGGCCGTCGCTGAATTTCAGGCCGGGCAAGAGCGTGAACGTCCACGTCTTCTTGTCGTCGCTGGCCTCGTATTTTTCGACCATCTGCGGCTGCGGCTTGCTGTGTGTGTCCATCGCAAACAGCGTGTCGTACACCATGTAGCCGAAGTTGCGCGTGATGTAGGCGGTGGTGAAGGTCGGGTCCAGCACCTTCAGGTCGGCGTGCGGCACAATGCGCAGGGTCTTGGCCGGCTGCGCGCTTGCGGGCACGGCGCCCAGGGTGCAGGCCAGGCCCAGCGTGGCGGTCGAGATCAGGCAAAGCAGGCGGTTTTTCATCGCACTAGGTTCCCGTCAAATAAGTGGATTCGCCGGCGGCCATGCGCCGGCGGGATCTTAAAGCGGCCACTTCGGCAGCCGGATGTTGCGATACGTCAGCGTCTTCCAATCCGGCGTCGCCACGCCCTTGCCACCCACATAGATGATGTGGCGCGCGACCTTTGAAAACGAGGCGTGGAAATGCTGCGCGGACTTGACCACCACGATCTTGCAGGCCGATAGGTCACAGCCCAGCTGGGTGAACAGGTCCATGTTGATGGCCTGGTTACGCACGGAAGTCAGCGCGATCTGTACGCCCTGGGCCTGCACCAATACGCAGTCGCCCATCGGCGCCGGTGCGCCGGACAGGCCGGTCATCACCAGGTCCGCCTTCACGGCAAGCACGGTGCAACGCAGGTCGATCGGGTCGCCTGACAAGGGGCCGACCTTGCCGCCGATACGCAGGTCAAGTTCGGCGCCCACGCCCGCATCGAAGGCGATGCGCGCGGCCACCGGGTCCCACAGCGGGCCCAGCGCCACATTGCTTACGCCGCGCTCAAGCACGCGTTGCAGTACGAAGGTGGCGTCACCGGGCGCGCCGCTGCCGGGGTTGTCGGGGCGGTCGGCCAACACCACCGGGCCGCCGTCGAACGCCAAGGCTTCGTCCAGCGCTTCGTCCACGCTGCGGTACGGCACCATCAGTTGTTCGCGCATGCCGATCAGTTCATCGGCAAGCGCGCGTGCAAGCGTCCGCGCGGCGGCGGCGTCGCCATCGGCATAGACCAGCACCTTGGTGCCCATCTCGGGCACGTCGCCCGTGGCGAAGCCCTGCGCGGCCGATATCGACAGAATGCCGTCGCGCCCTTCCAGCGCCTTGATACGGCTGACAAAGCCGCGCGCCGGCTCGCGCGTGGTGTGCATCGGCACGATCATGTGGCAATCGATCAGCGCCGCCACGGGACGCGTGCGGCCCGCGTGCGCGTCCAGGCACAGGGCCAGCAGGTCTTCGGCGCGTTCGCGGATATCGGTGTGTGGGTATTCCTTGAACAGCACCAGTACCGTGGCCTGTTCCACCATCAGCGGCGTCAGGTGCGCGTGCGGGTCCAGCTCGGCGCCCACCGTTACGTCGGGGCCGACCAGTTCACGCACACGGCGCAGGATGTCGCCTTCGCAATCGTCATAGCCATCGGCCACCATCGCGCCGTGCAAGCCCAGCAGCACCATGTCCACCGGCATCGCGGCGCGCAGGTCGGCCAGGATCTGGTCGCGCAAGGTTTCGTAGGCGGCGCGCGTGGTGATGCCGCCGGGCTGCGCGGAAGCCACCAGGCCGTCCACCAGCGTCCAGCCTGCGTCGCGGCCTTGCAGGCGCGCCACGAAGAGCGGCGCACCGGCGAAGGTGACGGAATCGGGATGCGTGCCGGCCGGGTAGTAGTCGCGTTCCTGAAAGGCCGCAAGGCTGGTGGGCATGGGTGCGAAGGTGTTGGTCTCGGTGCCCAGACCGGCGCAGAAGACCTTCATGGCTGCGCTCCGGGACAGGCTGGCGCAAGCGCCACGGCTGCCGTGGCGTTCCGGTAAGACGTCATCATTTCCCCTTGTATAGGCCGGCTATGTCGTCAGCGCCTGCGTGTTCGGCATGGCGTTGCGTTCCGTAAGCGGATCATCGGCGGCACACCGGCGCGGCACAAATAGCTAACGTGGGCCTATGGATAACCCAAGGTTATGGTGTGGGGGCTTTTGCCCTGAAAACGCAGGGAAAACGCAGAAAAAGCGAGGTTGATGCGCACCACCGCTAGGGAAAACGATAGGGCGGCAACGCCGCGCCCGCACACATATCGCAAGGTTATGGATGGGACGCGATTTGGAATTTGCCCGGCCCCGGTGCGCGGATCAGAATCGTGCCCTACCTGAACCTACGAGGCGAGTCATGCGGGTATGCGTAATTGGGGCGGGCGTGGTCGGCGTTACGACGGCGCACCTGTTGGCGCGGGCGGGACACGCGGTGGTTGTGGTGGACGAACGGGCAGAGCCCGCGCTGGGCAGCAGCTTCGCCAACGGCGGGCAGCTCAGCTATAGCTATGTGGCGCCGTTGGCGGGACCGGGCGCGTTGGCCGACATGCCGGGCTGGCTGTTCCGACGCGATTCGCCGCTGCGCCTGCGCTACCGCTTCGACGTTTCGCAATGGTTGTGGCTGGCGGGCTTTTTGCGCGCGTGCCGCGCCTCGGTGTCGCGCGCGTCCACCGCCCAATTGCTGTCCCTGTCCTACCTCAGCCGCGACACGCTGCACGCGATGCTGGCGGAGGCGCCCATGGATTTCGGCCTGTCAAAAACCGGAAAGCTGATTGTGTACCGCGATGCCGGGCAACTGGACAAGGCCGCGTCGCTGGTGCGTTACCAGGCGGCTCACGGCACCGACCAGCGCGTGCTGTCGCGCGACGAAACGCTGGCGGCGGAACCGGCGCTGGCCGGCATGGGTGCGCGCATTGCCGGCGCCGTCTACACGCCCAGCGAAGAAACCGCCGACTGCCATCGCTTTACCGACACCCTGTTTCAGCGGCTGCGGCGCAACGCCAACGTCAGCGTCCACATGAACACGCGCGTGCAACGGCTGCGGCGCGAAGGCGGCCGCATCGTCGCGGCGCAGACGGATGCCGGCGACCTGCAAGCGGATGCGTTCGTGGTGGCCTCGGGCATCGGCAGCCGACCGCTGCTGGCGGCATTGGGCCAACGCGTGCCCTTGTATCCCTTGAAGGGCTATAGCCTGAGCGTGCCGATCACGGCGGACACCGCCGATGTTCCCGCCATCAGCGTGACCGATTACGAACGGCGCATCGTCTACGCGCGCCTGGGCAATGTGCTGCGCATTGCGGCCATGGTCGACATCGGCGCCAAGCATGGCGAGGTTGACGCGTCGCGGATGGCGACGTTGCGGCATCAGGTCAAGGAAGCTTTTCCGCGCCTGGACCTGTCGCGCGCGCAGGCCTGGGCGGGCGTGCGGCCGGCCACGCCGACCAGCAAGCCGCTGATCGGCAAAAGCCGCGCGGCCGGCAACCTGTGGCTGAACATCGGCCAGGGGGCTTTAGGGTTCACGCTTGCCTGTGGCAGCGCCGCCTTGCTGACCGCGCAAATGAACGGCGAACCCTTGCCGATCAACGCCGCGCCCTTTCAACCGTAGGCGCCGCGCGCGCCCCCAGGAGCCGTCCCATGCGTATCTTCACCGGCGCTCTCGCCACCGAGACCAACACGTTTTCCCCGTTGCCCACCGGCCTGGCCGCGTTCACGTCGCGCGAGTATCTGCGCGCGGGCACGCACCCCGATCACATGACGTTTTACGGCGGGCCGCTGTGGGTTGCGCGACAGCGCGCGGCGCAACAGGGCTGGACGGTGATTGAAGGCCTGGTGGCCTCGGCGCAACCGGGCGGCACCACCACGCGAGCCGCCTACGAGACATTGCGCGACGAACTGCTGGCTGACCTGCGCGCGGCCTTGCCGGTGGACATGGTGCTGCTGGGCCTGCACGGCGCGATGGTGGCCGACGGCTATGACGATTGCGAAGGCGACATCCTGCGCCGTGTGCGGGAGCTGGTCGGCCCCGACGTAACGGTGGGCGCCGAGCTGGACCCGCACGCGCACCTGACGCCGTTGATGGTGGAGCAGGCGACGGTGCTGGTGCTGTTCAAGGAATACCCACACATTGACGTCTACGAGCGCGCCTGTGAACTGGTGGACCTGTGCCACGCGGCCCACCAGCGGCGGCAGCGTCCCGTTGCCGCGCTGGTCGATTGCGACATGATCGTGCCGATGCACACCACGCGCGAACCGGCGCGCGGCTTTGTCAGCCGCATCAAGGCGCTGGAAGGGCGCGACGGCATTCTGTCGGTGTCGGTCGCGCAAGGCTTCGCCACGGGCGACGTGCCCGAGATGGGCACCAAGGTGCTGGTCTATGCCGATGGCGACGCCGCCGCCGCGCGGACGCTGGCGCGCACGCTTGCCGATGAACTGATCGGCATGCGCGAACAACTGATGGTGCCGTACCGCGGCGTGGACGAAGCGCTGGACGAAGCCTTGGCGTTTGGCGAGGGTCCCGTTGTGCTGGCCGACCGGTCCGACAACCCGGGCAGCGGCGCGGCCGGAGACTCCACCTATCTGCTGGCGCGCATGCGGGAACGCGGCATCCGCAACGCGGCGCTGGGACCGATGTGGGACCCGGTGGCCGCCCGCATCGCCTTCGATGCGGGCGTGGGCGCCGAACTTGACCTGCGCATCGGCGGCAAGGTCGGCCCGCTGTCGGGCGCGCCCGTGGACGCGCGTTGCCGCGTTGTGGCAACCCACGCCGATATGTTCATGACGGGCAATTCCGGCACGCGCATCGCGCTGGGCGACTGCGCGCTGGTCGATGCCGACGGCATCCTGATTGCATTGGTGTCACTGCGCACGCAGGCCTATCACACGGACCTGTTCACGCAGTTGGGATGCGACCTGACGGCGCAACGGCTGATCGTGGTGAAGTCGGCCCATCACTTCCATGCGCAGTACGCGCCCTTGGCGCGCGCCGTGGTGTACGTGGCCGCCCCCGGCTCGGCCAGCCCCGACTGGCGCAGCCTGCCGTACCGCAAGATACGGCTGCCCAAGTGGCCGATTGGGTAATCCGCTTGCCCCGCAGACGCTTGCCGCCACAGACATGCCCTGGCCCGTGCCCTAACCCGCGCCGCCTTGCCGCGCGCCCATCATCGACCGCGACAGCCGGCTGGCCGTTGAAAGAATGGCTTCTTTATGGCCCAGCAGCACCGCTTCGTTCAAGCGCGAGATGGGGCCAGAGATGCAGATCGCGCCCAGCAGGGTCCAGTTGATGCCGTACACCGGCGCCGAAATGCTGGAGACTTCGGCGTCGCGCTCGCCCAGCGAAATCATGTAGCCGGCACGTCGTACGGCCTCGTACTCGTCGCCCGCTTCGCCTGAAAACGCCAGCAGCACGCGGCCCGGGCTGCCCAGGTTCAAGGGCAGCGCCGCGCCGACCCGCACGTGGTGGCGGATGGACTTCGGGCCTTCGACGCGCGCCATGCAAATCCGCTGATTGCCTTCGCGCACATAGAACGTTGCGCTTTCCCCTGTGGCGCCGGACAGCTCGCGCAGCACGGGCTGCACCAATTCCTGCACGTTGAACGTGGCTTGGTAGCACGCGCCCAGCCAACCGGCCGCGCGCGCCAGGCGCCACGTGCCGTCCGGCCGCTGGGCCAGGTAGTCGTCCATGGCCAGGGTGCGCGCCAGGCGCAGCACGGTGGACCGATGGCAGCCCGTGCGGCGGCTGAGCTCAGCCAGCGTCAGGTGGGCGTCGTCCACGCCGAAGGCCTCCAGGATGCGCATCGCGCGCCGGACCGCGACCACGCCGTCTTCGGCGCCGTCGGCGTCGTTTTCTGTTCCCGCGCTGCCGCCGCCTTCGCGGTCTTTGCCGTCATTGCCGTCATTGCCGTTGTCGTTCACGATTCGCCCCCAAGTCTTTTAAATCGACCGCTATACGAAACGTGTTTCGTACTGCGAACCTAGATTGTATTAGGCGGAACACGCCCGCACAATGCGCGGATCAAAACAACGACTGGAGACAAACCATGAAAGTGATTGCGCGCGTGTTGTCGGGCCTGGCGCTCGTTTGCGTGGCGGGCATCAGCGCCGCCCAGGGCTACCCCGACAAACCCATCCGCCTGATCGTGCCCTTCCCTCCGGGCGGCGGCACCGACGTGCTGGCCCGCGAAGCGGCGCTGAAGGTGGCAAAGAACACCGGCTGGAACATCGTCACGGAAAACCGCCCGGGGTCCGGCGGCAATATCGGCGTGGACGCGGTGGCGAAGTCGGCGGCGGACGGCTATTCGCTGGTGCTGGGGCAGACCAGCAACCTGGCCATCAACCCCACGCTGTACGCCAAGCTGCCCTACGACCCGGAAACCGACCTGTCCGCCATCGGCCTGATCGCCGACGCGCCGCTCGTGCTGGTAGTGCCGGCCAATTCGCCGTTGAAATCGTTCAAGGACATGATCGCCGCGGCCCGCGCCAAACCCGAGGCGCTGAACTACGCCAGCTCGGGCAACGGCACCGTGGCCCACCTGGCCGCCGTGCAGTTGCAGAACGCCGCCGACATCAAGCTGACGCACGTGCCGTACAAGGGCGCCGCCCAGGCGTCCAACGACCTGATCGGCGGTCAGATCGACATGTACCTGTCGTCGGTGCCCACGCTGATCGGCCACGTGCGCAACGGCAAGATGCGCGCGCTGGCGGTGACCTCGGCGCAACGCGTGCCCGACATGCCCGACGTGCCGACCATTGCCGAAAGCGGCTACCCCGGCTTCGAGGCCGTGACGTGGTTCGGCCTGGCCGCGCCGGCCGGCGTGCCGCAGGACATCGTGCAGCGTCTGAACGCGGAATTCAACAAGGCGCTGCAAGCGCAGGACCTCAGTACGAAGTACCAGGAACAAGGCGCGCGCGTGCTGACCAGCACGCCTGAACAATTCGCCAAGCTGATCCATGACGACCGCATCCGGTGGGGAAAGATCGTGAAGGACTCGGGCGCCCGCGTCGAATGAGACCCAGGCCGCGCAGGCACCGCCCGGCCAAAAAAACCGACCCCAACATCGTCTTCTTCAGACAGGAATTTCCATGGCAAACCCCGACATCATCAAAGACTTTTCCCGCGTCCCGGCCGACATCGTGCGCCGCGCCGCGTCGTTGCAGCCGGCCATCCTGGCCGATGTGGCGGGCCGGCGCGGCGCGCTCAGTGGCCGCATTCGGCCGCTGGACCCCGGCATGAAGCTCGCGGGCACCGCCTTCACCGTTGAGGTGCGGCCCGGCGACAACCTGATGATTCACGCGGCCATCTCGCTGGCCAAACCCGGCGACGTGCTGGTGATCGACGGCAAGGGCGACCTGAGCGCCGCGCTGATGGGCACCATCATGATTACCGCCTGCCGCCAGCTGGGCATCGCCGGCGTGGTCATCGACGGCGCGGCGCGCGACACCACCGAAATCATCGACATGGGGTACCCGGTATTCGCGGCCGGCGCCAACCCCAACGGCCCGACCAAGAACGTGCCCGGCCGCATCGGCCACCCCGTGTCGGTGGGCGGCGTGACGGTCCACCCCGGCGACTTCATCATTGGCGATGCCGACGGCGTGGTCGTCGTCGAGCGCGAAAAAATCGAAGGCTTGCTGCCCGCGGCGGAAAAGAAAGTGCGCGACGAAGCCGCCCGCATCGCCGCCATTCAGGCCGGCGACACCGCAGCCACCTGGCTGACGGCCGCGCTGCGCAGCGCCGGCGTGCTGAAGGAAGGAGAGGCGCTGTGACCATGCCTGCTGCGCCTAAACCGGCGTTGGTCGTTACCGCCGCCGACCTGGCCACCGAAGCCCTGGCGCTGCTGGACGGCTTCAACATCGTCTACGCGGGCAAGGCGCCGTCGGAAGACGACATCGTGGCGCTGTGCCGCCAGCACGATCCGGTGGCCATCATCGTGCGCTATAGCAAGGTGGGCGCCGCCGCGATGGACGCCGCGCCGTCCTTGCGCGTGATCTCCAAGCACGGCAGCGGCACCGACACCATCGACAAGGCTGCCGCCGCGCAACGCGGCATCGAGGTCGTGGCGGCGGCGGGCGCGAACGCGGCGGCCGTGGCCGAGCACGCGCTGGCACTGCTGCTTGCCGCCGCCAAATCGGTGGTGCCGCTGGATGCGCGCATGCGGGCGGGCCATTGGGACAAGGCCACGCACAAAAGCGTGGAGCTGGACGGCAAGACGGTCGGCGTGGTTGGGCTGGGCGCCATCGGCCGGCGCTTTGCGGCGATGGCGCACGGCATGAACATGCGTGTCATTGGCCACGATCCCTATGCGCAAGACCTGCCGCCTTATATCCAGAGCGTGGCCTTGCCCCGCATCTGGCAGGAGTGCGATGCCGTGTCGTTGCACTGCCCGCTGACCGACGCCAACCATCATCTGGTCAACGCCGACACGCTGGCGCAGTGCCGGCCCGGCGTGATCCTGGTGAACACCGCGCGGGGCGGCCTGGTGGACGAAGCGGCGCTGCTGGCCGCCGTGCGTAGCGGCCAGGTGATGGCCGCGGGCCTGGACAGCTTCGCCGTCGAACCCATGACGGCGGGACACCCGTTTCAACAGGAGCCCCGCATCCTGCTCAGCCCGCACATCGGCGGGGTGACCCGCGCGGCCTACGTGAACATGGGCGTGGCGGCGGCGCGCAACGTGCTGGCGGGTTTGGCCCGCAGCGCGGCGGCGGTTTAAGCCACGGCGCCGTCCCACGGCGGCGTCTTCAGACCCTCCGGACCGCTTCGTCCCGGGCGGTCTTGACGGCGCCGCACCGTCCGCCCCCAGCTGCGGTATAAACGAACCCCCTTCGTTTCCAAGCAGGCGCCGCCTTGTCGCAAACATTCGGAGCACGTCGATACTTCTTTGCCACGGCCAGCGTCATCCGCCATCAAGGCCGGGCCATGCTGGCCGCCGCGCCGTGGTCGCTGGCGGCATTTCTGTTGTCGCTGCCATTCGCCATCCTGGCCGCGACGCTGGCCTGGACCGGTAGCGCGCTGTACATGCTGCTGGCGCTGATCAACCTGATCGCGTTCGCGCGCGTGACGTTCGCCTGGCATCGTGTCGTGGTGCTGGGCAGCGGCGCCAACCCCGACGCGGCGCGCGGCGGTTCGGCCGAGGCGCGGCACCTGATGGTATTCGGCGTGCTGGTGCTGATCGTGGCCGTGCTGGCGCGCGCGACGGGCGACCTGCCCTATGTGCTTTACATGCTGATGAACGGGCCGGACACCAACAAGTTCCTGGCGGCACTGGTGCCGGCCGTGCTGGTGGTGTGGCTGCCGGTGCTGGTTTGCGTGGCGGTGTTGACCTTGAGCCTGCCGCGCACCGCCGTCACGGGCGACGCGAGCTTGCAAGGTATCCGCGCCGCCATGCCTTATCCGCGCTGGCCGCTGGTGTTGGCCCTGGCCGTGCTGGTCAGCCTGGGCGGCTTTGCCCACAGCGGGCTGACGGAATATCTGCACTACGCCACGAACGCAGGGCTGTTGTGGACCGCCGGGTATGTCGTGCTGTTCGCGGTGATGACGTTCGTGGTGGCAGCGATGGTGGCGGTGGCGTATCGGGATGGCGTGCGGCGCTGATCCGCGCACTGATCACGGCGCAGCGCTCACGGCGCACTGATCACCGCGCATCAATCGCCGCGCATCAATCCACCACCCCACCCTCCGCTTCCAGCTGCGCTCGCAGGCTGGCGATGAACGCCTTGGCGGCCTCGGGCAGCACGCGTCCGGCCAGCGTCTGCACCTCGAAGTGGCGTTCGTTCATTTCGCGGTCGCGCAGCGGCACGGCCACCACCTGCTTGCCGCGCAACCGATAACGGATTGCCAGTTCCCCGCAGAACGCCACGCCGCCGCCCGCCCCCGCGAACGCCACCAGCGCATCGACGCTGCGGCTGGAGAACACGGGCTCGCACTGCAATTGCTGGCGGCTGCAACTGATGTCGATCAACTGCCGCAGCGTGGAATCGGCGTCGGGCAATGCCAGCGGATACGCCATCAATTGCGCCAGCGACACTTCAGATTGCGCAGCCAAGGGATGGTCCGCCGCCACCACCGCCCGCACCGGCGCGGGCATGCGCAATTCCACGCGCACGTCGCGGTGTGAGGTCAGGCTGAGCGTGATGCCGATATCGGCCGCGCCGTCGCGCACCCGGACGGGCACTTCACGCTGCGAGCACACGTCCAGCGTGAAGCGAATGCCTGCATATTGCTTACGAAATTCCGCGATGGCCGCGGGCACCACGTCGTGCACGAAACCCTCGGTGCACACAACGCGCACCAGCCCCTGGCGCAGGCCGCGCAGGCTCATGATTTCGCCGGTCACGCGGTCCACATCCTGTTGCGCGCGCTTGGCGTGCGCGGCCAACAATTCGCCGGCCGCGTTCAGCGCCATGCCGCGCGAGCGGCGCTCGAACAGCAAGGTGCCCAGCTCGCGTTCCAGCCGGGCGATCTGGCGGCTGACGGCCGACGGCGCCACTTCCAGCCGCTCGGCCGCCACGCTGACGGAGCCGCAGCGCGCCACTTCCAGGAAGTAGCGCAGGGCCATTTCTTGCAGAATCTGGGGGTTCATCGGGTTTGCCCTTGGTTTGCGCAAAACGCAACGGACAATTCTATCAATTCATATTGCGGCAACGTTAAGGGCAAGCCTAGGATGTGACCGTTAGATGACGTCTTCTGGACGCCCCCCTTAGGCAAGCGCAGTCATGATCCCGTCCCCCGCTTCTGTTTCGTCCCTTTCCTTGCAGGCGTTGCGCGCGGCGCGGCCCGTGTTGTGGACGCGTCCGGCTGTGGGGGTTGCCCCCGTTGGCGCGCCCGCCGTTAAGCCCCCCGCTGCCCCCTTCAGCCTGGCCGATGTGCAGGCCGCGCAGGACCGCTTCACGCGCTTCGCACCGTTGCTGGCGCAGCGCTTTCCAGAGCTGCAAGCCACCGCCGGCGTCATCGAATCGCCGTTGCTGGAAACCCCCGCCATGCAGGACGCGTTGGGCTTGCCCAAGGCGTCGGGACGGTTGTGGATCAAGGCGGATCACGCGTTGCCCGTGGCGGGGTCGATCAAGGCGCGCGGCGGCATCCACGAAGTGCTGGAATTCACCGAAAAGCTGGCCCTGGAACGCGGCCTGATCGCGCCCGGCGATAACTTCATCAAGCTGGCCTCGCGGGAGGCCCGCGCCTGTTTCGCGGAATACCAGGTAGCCGTGGGCTCAACCGGCAACCTGGGTTTGTCTATTGGCGTGATTGCATCGGCGCTGGGGTTTCGGGCCGCCGTGCACATGTCGGCGGACGCCAAGGAATGGAAAAAAACCCGGCTGCGCGCGCGCGGGGTCGAGGTGGTGGAACATCCCGGCGATTACGAAAAAGCCGTGGCGGCCGGACGCCGCCAGGTCGAGGCCGACCCCAAGGGTTACTTCGTTGACGACGAACGCTCGGCCTCGCTGTTCCTGGGTTATGCGGCAGCCGCGCTGGCGCTGCGCGAGCAGATGGCGCAAGCCGGCATCGTGGTCGACGCCGAGCATCCGCTATTTGTCTACCTGCCTTGCGGCGTGGGCGGCGCGCCCGGCGGCATCGCCTTTGGCTTGTCGTTGCTGTTCGGCGCGCACGTGCACTGCTTCTTTGCCGAGCCGGTCCAGTCGCCGTGCTTTCTGCTGCGCATGATGGCCGGCAATGGCCAACTGCCGGGCGTGCCGGTGCCGCCGTCGGTCTACGACATCGGCCTGACCAACCAGACCGAGGCCGACGGCCTGGCCGTGCCGCGCGCGTCGGACCTGGCGTATGCCGCCGTGGGCGACCTGCTGGCCGGCGTCTACACCGTGGCGGACGACACGCTTTACGGCGACCTGGCGCGCCTGCATGACAGCGAAGGCCTACGCATCGAGCCCTCGGCGGCAGCGGGCTTTTCTGGCCCGCGCCACTTGCTGGGCAGCGTCGCGGGCCAACAGTGGCTGCGCCAGCGCGGCTTGCTGCCGCACCTGCCGCGTGCCACGCATCTGGCCTGGACCACGGGCGGGCTGTTCGTGCCGGCCGAAGAATATGAGCAATTCCTGAGCCGCGGGCAACGACTCGCGGCCGACCCTCAGGCGCCGACACAAGCGCCTTTCCTCCACCACTCTCGTTGAGCATGACCATGAAGACTGCCTTGATTGCCCTTGGTGTCACCCTGGCGGGCACCCTTGCCGCCTCTGCCCCGGCCGCCGCCCAGCCCGGCTACCCCACGCGACCCGTCACGCTGGTGGTGCCCTTTCCGCCCGGCGGCGCCACCGACGTGCTGGGCCGCGTCATCGCGCAAAAGCTGGGCCAGGAATTGGGCCAGACCGTGGTGGTGGAAAACCGCGCGGGCGCGGGCACCGCAATCGGCGCCGGCTTCGTCGCCAAGGCCGCGCCCGATGGCTACACGTTGCTGGTCAGCTCGGGCACCACCTTCACGGTCAACCCGGCCATCCAGAACAAGCTTCCGTACGATCCGGTCAAGAGCTTTGAACCGCTGGGCATCGTGGGCCGCACCGGCCTGGCGCTGCTGGCCAACCCGCAGGTGCCGGTCAAGGATCTGAAGGAACTGGTGGCCTACGCCAAGGCGCGCGACAAGGAGCCGCCGGCCTACGGTTCGTTCGGTGCCGGCACCACCGCGCATTTTGTCGGCGAAGCCTTCCTGTCGGCCGCCGGCATCAAGATGATTCACGTGCCCTACAAGGGCAGCGCCCCCGCCATGACCGACCTGATCGGCGGCCAGATCCCGTTCTCGGTCGACACCGTGGCGGCCGCGCTGCCGCAAAGCAAGCAGGGCAAGGTGCGCGTGCTGGCGGTGTCGGCCCCCACGCGTTCGGCCTTCCTGCCCGACGTGCCGACCTTTGCCGAACAGGGCTATCCGTCGGTGGCCATGGACACGTGGTTGATGTTCACCGCGCCGCGCGGGCTGCCCGCCGACGTGAAGACCAAGCTTGAGACCGCCTTGCGCGCCACGGTGGCATCGCCGGACGTGCGCAAGAGCCTGGAGGCGCAGGGCTTTGAAGCCGCGTTCTCCAGCGCGGCCGAAGGCGAAGCGCTGATCCAGAAGGAACTGCCGCAGATGCGCGACGTTGCGCAGCGCGCCAATATCAAAATCGATTGAAGGAAGTTTTCATGACCCTGGACGATTCCCTCGTCTCGCTGTCGGCCGTGGAGCTGCGGCGCCTGATCGGCGCGCGCCAGCTCTCGCCGGTGGAATTGCTGGACGCGTGCATCGCGCGTATCGAGGCGGTCAACCCGTACATCAACGCCGTCACCGCCACCGCGTTCGAACGCGCCCGCCTGGAAGCGCGCGCCGCCGAACAAGCGGTGATGGCGGGCGACGCGCTGGGCCTGCTGCACGGCCTGCCGCTGGGCGTGAAAGACCTGGAGCCCACCGCCGGCCTGTTGACCACCTTCGGGTCGCAGATTTATCGCGACCACATCCCCACCGAAGACGTGACGCTGGTGGCGCGCCTGCGCCGCGCCGGCGCCATCGTCACCGCCAAGACGAACGTGCCGGAAATGGGCGCGGGCGCCAATTCGCGCAACACCGTGTGGGGCGCAACCGGCAACCCGTTCAACCCCAACCTGAATGCCGGCGGATCGTCCGGCGGGTCGGCCGCCGCGCTGGCCAGCGACATGTTCCCGGTCTGCACGGGGTCGGACACGGGGGGCTCGCTACGCATTCCGGCATCCAAGTGCGGCGTGGTGGGCTTTCGGCCGTCGCCGGGCGTGGTGCCCAGCGTGCGCAAGCTGCTGGGCTGGACGCCGATCTCCGTCGTCGGCCCGATGGGCCGCACGGTGGCGGACGCGTGTTTGCAAATGGCGGCCAGCGCCGGCCCCGACGCCGGTGACCCGCTGAGCTATCCGCTGGACCCGCTGCAATTCTTGACGCCGGGCACGGCCGACCTGGGCCGCCTGCGCGTGGCCTACACCGAGGACTTCGGCCAGTGCGAGGTGGACGACGGCATCCGCGCCACCTTCCGCGCCAAGATCGCGGCCATGCGCCATCTGTTCGCGGCCTGCGACCCCATCGAGCTGGACTTCGGCGAGGCCCATCGCTGCTTTGACGTGCTGCGCGCCGAAGCCTTCGTGGCGGGCATGCGCGACGCCTACGAGAAAGACCCCAACAGCCTGGGCCCCAACAGCCGCGCCAACTTCGAGATGGGCGCCGCGATGAGCCTGAAGGACTGCGCCTGGGCGCAAGCCGAACAGACGCGCCTGATCAAGCGCTTCCAGCGTGCCTTTGACGACTACGATTTGATCCTGTCGCCCACCACGCCGGTGTCGCCGTTTCCGTGGACGCAGCTGTACGCTGAATCCATCAACGGCCGCCGCCAGGAAAACTACTATCGCTGGCTGGCCCTGACGTATGTGGTGACGTTGACCACGCACCCCGCCCTGACGCTGCCTTGCGGCCTGGACCACCAAGGCATGCCGTTTGGCATGCAGATCGTCGGGCGCTTTCGCGGCGACCGCGAGGTGCTGGCGGCAGCCCAAGGCATGGAGCAGGCCTTTGCCGGCAACGCCGAACTGCAACGTCCGCGTCCGGACCTGGCGGCATTGAAGCCCGCCAACCCGTCGCTGACGTCGATCGTGACCGTGCCGCCGGATGTGGCCGTCGCGACCACGGCGGGCGAACCTGCGGCGGGCGTACCCGCGGCGGGCGAACCCGCTGGAAAATCCACGGGCAGCGTGTCGGCGGTATAAGCCGACGCGTCACACAGGGGCCGGGCGACCGGCCCCTTTGCGTTTCCGACGCGGTCGTTCAGCCCGCGCGCATGGTTTCGCACAGCTTGCGAATCGCCCCGATGTCGCCCTGTTTAGCCAGGCGTTGCAGCGCCGCGCAAAAGTCCTTGAATGCCGCATCGCGCGCCTGCAACGCGCGCGACCAGTCGATCAGGTCAGAGATGGCGCCGCTATCCAGCAGCACTTGCACCTGCGCCAGCTCGGCGCCGGACAAACGCGGCGCAAACGAGGGCAATGACGCAGGCTTGCCCTCGTCGCCGACGGCCTTGATCGTCAGGTTCAACAGCCTGCCCAACACATGCCGCAGCTCGACCAGGCTGATGGGCTTGAGCAGGCTGGCGTCATAGCGCGCGCCGCCCAAGGCCAGGGTGTCGTGCGGGGTGGCCGACACCGCCACCACGGGCAGGTCCGGCCAGCGCGCGCGCGCCGCCGCCAGCACCACCGAGCCATCCACGCCTTCCATCCGGTGGTCGGTCAGAATCAAATCGGGGCGCCGCGCGTCCTGCGCCTGGATGCGCGCCACCATGCCCCGGCCATCGGCTTCGCTGTCCACTTGAAAGCCCATGCTGGCCAGTTCCTCGACCAGGAATTCGCGGATCTCGGGCGTATCCTCGGCCAGCCACAGATGCTTGCCCGACCCGTCCAGCGTTGGCAGCACATGCGGCGCGGCAGCGATGTAGTGATGCGAGATGCGGGACTCGTCCATCTTCCTGACCGGCAACGTCACGCTGATCAAGGTGCCCAGGCCCACGTGGCTTTCCACACGGATATCGCCGTCCATGCGCTCCACCCACTGCTGGACGATGGCCAGGCCCAGCCCTACCCCCGGCTGGTTATCGGCGGCCGCGAGCCGATGGAAGGGTTCGAAGATGCGCTGGCGATCGCACGGCGCGATACCGCAGCCCGTATCGCGCACCGACAACACCAACTGCCCCGCGGCGTCCACAGCAGCAGGGGCAGACGCCGCGTAATCGGCCGTCAACGTCAGCACGCCACCCCGGGTGAACTTGGCCGCGTTGTCGATCAGGTTGGACAACACCTGCCGCACGCGCTTGCCGTCCATTTCCAACACGGCGGGTACAGAGTCCGACACGCGCAATACAAACTGGTTGTTATGGCGGGCAGCAATGGGCGCCGATTCCTTGGCCACGGCATCCAGCAAGGCGTGCACGTATTCCGGCGATACGCGCAGCGCCTGGCCGCCGACGCCCGCCGCGTAATCGATCAGGTCGTTCACCATGCCCAGCATGTGGTCGGCGCTGCGTCGAATGATGGCGCCGCGCGGCGCATCGTCGCGCCCGCCCGCCTGGATCAGATCCGCGAAACCGATGATCGAGGTCAGCGGCGTGCGCAGGTCATGGCTGATGCGCGCCAGGAAGTCCTGGCGCACGCGGCCCGCTTCGTCGGCTTGGATCAATGCTTCCTGCAAGGCCTGCGTGCGTTCCCTGACGGCGTAATCAAGGCGCTGGTGCTCGCGTTCACGCGCCTGCGTGAGCTCGGCTTGGACGGCCAGCTTTTCCTGCCGATGCTGGCGCGTTCGTCCGTGCACCAGCACGGCCAGCATCAGCGACACCGACAACAGGTCCCACGCCACCTCGGGCCCGCCTTCCCACCGGCCGGGCAGCAGCCCGTTGATGAATGCCAGCCGCAGGAACAGGCAGGCGCAATACACCGCGAACGACAGCAGGAAGATGCGTGCGTTGGCATGCCCGCGCCGCCAGCCATCAGCCATGGAGATCGGCCAGACCAGCCCCCACAGGAAGATCAGCCCGACCAGCGCCTGCGCGCTGGCGCGATACTCACCAAACGCCGCCCAGACCGAGCCCACTAGGCCCACGGCGATCAGCGCGCCGTACACCCAGCGCCACAACCGCACCCGATGCAGATCGGCGAACAGCATGACCGAGAACCCGAACACCGTGGCCGCCAGCGTGCCCAGCACACTGGGCGCGCGCAACACCACTTCGCCGCCGCCTGTCACCACATAGCGGTACAGCAGGCCTTGGTACGAAATGCTGTAGAGGATTTCGGTAATGATGGCGGCGGACAGCAGCAGGAACACCAGGTCGCGCTGGGCCACGCCGAGCACCCCCGTGTAGATCACCACCATCAGCAGCGCGCCGATCAGCAGCGCCAGCACCAGCGTGCCGCGCTGCGCCGCGCCCACGAACGCGCCCGGCGTCCACAAGGTGGGTTCCATGCTGATGGCCGAGCGGCTTTGCACCCGCACCAGCACCGTCATGCGTTCACCCGGATTGAGCAGCAGCGCGGCCACCGACACCGACGACGGCACTTGTCGCGATGCGAGCGGCTCGCGGTTGCCTGCCAGGATGACTTGGGAAGGCTCCCGCTGTCCGGCGGGATACAGATAGAACCGCACGTCTTCCAGCCTGGGGACGCCGAACGACAACCAGCGTTCAACAAAGCCCTGCGTGGGGTTGCTGACGTCCAGCTTCAGCCAGTACACCGATTTCGAAAAGCCCCGATTCAGCCAGGCAGGCGCCACGGGCTGCCAGGGCCCGTCCAGGATCTGGCCGACGTCCTTGGACGCGGTCGTGTCTTCCTGCCCCAGCAATTCGTGGTTCAGGGGCAGCTTGCCGGTCACGGCGTTCAGGTCGACGACGGGCGTTGCAGGCGGTAAGGGCTGTGCGTGCACGGGTGACATCACGCATGACAGGACCCCTAGCAACAGCAACAACAACGGCAACAATAACGGCAACAACAACGGCAACATTAAGTTCAACGGCAGCCTGCCCGGCAAGCCCAGGCGGCGATCATGCATAAGGATCATGCTCCTGGCGCAAGGCCGTGGGGGGCATGCCGAAGCGCTCGCGAAAAGCCGTAGAGAAATTACCCCGATTGCCATAGCCCACCGCCTGCGAAATGGCCTGGATATCCAGGCTGGTTTCGCACAGCAAGCGGCGCGCCTCGCGCATGCGCTCTTCGCGCAGGAATTCGAACACGGTCGTGCCGGCGCAGCGTCGGAACGCCTGGTTCAGCCGGCGCGCGTTCGTGTTCAGCGCCTGCGCCAGCGCCATCAATTCCGGCGTGTGGTCCAGCCGTTCGCGCAGCAGCTTGCGGGCGGCGCGAAACAGCACGCCGTCCAGCGTCGCACCGGCCGCGGCGGCCGAGGTGCCATCGTCCGCATGGGGTTCGGCCACGGTGGGAACAGGGGTCGGCGTGGCGTTGGGCGTGGCCCCTACCCGCAGATGAATCAGCAGGCGCAGGCGCACTTCCTCGAAGTCGAAGGGCTTGGCCACGTAATCGACCGCACCGGCCGACAGACCCGCCACCCGTTCGCCGGGCAGGCTTGCCGCCGTCAGGAAGATGACGGGGATGCCGCGCGTGGCCTGGTCGGCTTTCAGCAGGCGGCAGGCGGCCAGGCCGTCGCACACCGGCATGGTCACGTCCATCAGGATGATGTCCGGCTGCACCAGCTGCGCCTTGCGGTAGCCGTCATTGCCGTCCTCGGCCACATAGACGCGGCAGTCCTGGCTGGTCAGGAAATCGACCAGCAGCATGCGGTCTTCGGGGCGGTCCTCCACGACCAGTACGCGTAAGCCCGCGAGCTGGCCCGGAGCCATCGAAAAGAAGGCGTCGTTCATGCCGCGCATTCTTTCATGCTGGCCCGCTTTAGCGTTGGTAACACGAGACAAATCCGGGCTCTGGACTCGAATAATTTTCCTTGCGGCAAACCTGCCTGACATTCCAGCAAACCTCGGTAATGGAATATTTGCGTACTTACGATAATGTTTGTTACAGCGCGAAACTGGTCGGCGAAGGGATGTTTTCGTGTCGTTGTGGCGTTGCCGCCACAGACTCACGACACCGGGATTCCCCTGTATTTGCCCGCTCTACCGGTGACGGCGTCACGAGCGTAGGCATATCCCAAGGCTTGGAAGTTGCAAAAATTCTGTGTACCCAAGCGTGACAAATATGTCAAATAGCATCTATTAAATCCGAATGTAACAAGCCGCCGTCCGAGTACTCATGCGCCGTTTATCCCGATTTTGCCGCCCCGTTGTCCTCTGCCTTTCCCCCCTTTCCCTGCATGTCGGCCTGGCCTTAACGGCCCTGGCGTTGGCGACCAGCCCCGCCGCCGCGCAAAGCGTGCGCCCGCAGTTGCCGTCCGCCGCCGAACCCGGCCGCGCCCTGCCCCAGCCGGCCATGCCGGAAAGCATGACGACCGCTCCCGAAGTGACGGTGCAGCAGGGCAGCGCGTCCGAGGCCCCGGTGGGCGCCGACAAGCTGAGCTTCACGCTGGCCAACATGCGGGTGGAAGGCGTGACCCACTACGCGCCCGAGACCATCAGCGCGTTCTACCAGGGGCTGGTCGGCAAGACGATCACCGTGGCCGATGCCTTCAAGGTGGCCAACGACATCGAACTGCTCTACCGCAACGACGGCTACGTGACCACGCGCGTGATCGTGCCGGCGCAGACGGTCGATGGCGGCGTGTTCCGCATCGTGGTGGTCGAAGGCTATGTGTCGGACGTGAAGTACGACGGCGATATCGGCCCCGCCCAAGCGGCGGTGGAAAAGCTGGTGCAGCGCCTGCGTGGCGTGCGCCCGATCAACGTGGCCGAAGTCGAACGCCAATTGCTGCTGGCCAATGACTTGAACGGCCTGGTGGTGCGCGCGTCGCTGGAGGCCTCGCCCAAGGAAGTGGGCGGCTCGGTGCTGGTGGTGCATAGCGAACGCAAGCCGGTCGATGCGCGCCTGGGCATTGATAACCGTGGCTCGCCCTACCTGGGCTGGAGCGAAATGACCGGCCAGGTCACGCTGAATTCGTTCGGCGCCCGCGCCGACACCTTCACGCTGAGCGGCCGCCTGGGCTTTCCGGCCTACCGCAGCCAGGCCGTTGCCGCCAACTACGACATGCTGGTCAGCGACAGCGGCATGACCTTCGGCCTGGCCGCCAGCTACGCCAAGAGCGAGCCGGGGCGCGACCTGGCCCCGCTGAACGTGGCCAGCGACGTGCAGGCCTACACGGCCACCGTCACCTATCCGCTGATCCGCTCGCGCCTGGAAAACCTGCGCGCCTTCGGCATGTTCGACGTGCGCAACGTGGCTACCGACATTACCGAGACGCCCTTTACGCGCGACCGGCTGCGCGTGCTGCGCGCGGGCCTGAGCTATGACCGCACCGACAGCTGGAACGGCATCACCGCCATTCGCGGCACGGTGCACCAGGGCCTGGACGCGATGGGCGCCACGCAAGAAGGCGCCGAGCTGGCCTCGCGCGCCAAGGGCCGGTCGGACTTCCTGAAGCTCACCGCCGAACTGACGCGCCTGCAACAGCTGACCGATCGCCTGTCGCTGGTGGCCACCTTTGCCGGCCAGTACAGCGCCAGCCCGCTACTGGCCAGCGAGGAATTCGCGCTGGGCGGCCCCAACTTCGGCCGGGGTTATGACGACGGCGAAATGTCCGCCGATTCCGGCCTGGCCGGCTCGCTGGAACTGCGCTACGCCGTGTCCACCGACAACTTCCTGCCGCACGGCGCGCACGTTTATTCGTTTGTTGACGGCGGCCGCATCTGGTCGCGCAGCGAAAGCGCGCCGCTGACGCGCGCCAACGTGTCGTCCATTGGCGCGGGCATGCGCGCCAACCTCAGCAAGACCCTGTACGCAACGTTCGAAGTGGCCAAGCCCACAAGCGGCGACGTCCTGACCCAGGGCAACAAGAATCCCCGCGTATTTTTCAGCATCTCGGCGCAGTACTAAGCAGCGAACGACAAGAGACCGACCATGAATCGCAAATCCCGCAGCCTCTCCCAATCCGCTCGCCGCATGCGCATAAAGAAAGACACCGCCCTGCCCGCGCTCAGCACGCTGGCCGTGCTGATCGGCTCGCTCGCCTCCGGCGGCGCGCACGCCAACCCCACCGGCGGCAACGTCGTGGGCGGCGCCGCCACCATCAATGACCGCGGCAACGGCACGCTGGACATCAACCAGTCCAGCGGCAAGGCGATCATCAACTGGAAAGACTTCAGCATCGGCGCCAACGAAACGGTCAACTTCCGCCAGCCCGGCGGCAAGAGCGTCACGCTGAACCGAGTGGTCGGCAACGACCCGTCGGCCATCTTCGGCAAGCTGAACGCCAACGGCACCGTGATGCTGGTCAACCCGAACGGCGTCGTGTTCGGCAAGGGCGCGCGCATCGACGTGGGCGGCCTGGTCGCCACCACGGCAAACATCAGCGACAAGGACTTCCTGGCCGGCAACTACAAGTTCAACCAGGCGTCCACCAAGGCCAATGCCCGGATCGTCAACGAAGGCACGATCACCATCAAGGACAGCGGCCTGGCCGCGCTGGTGGCGCCGTCGGTCAGCAACTCGGGCGTGATCCAGGCCAAGCTGGGCCGCGTGGCGCTGGCGGGCGCGAACACCGTCACGGTGGACTTCCAGGGCGACGGCCTCCTGTCGTTTGACGCCACCTCCACCGTGGGCGAACTGCCCAAGGACGCCAGCGGCAAGCCGGTATCGGCACTGGTCACCAATACCGGCGTCATCCGCGCGGACGGCGGCACGGTGCTGATGACGGCGCGCGCCGTCAAGGGCGTGATCGACAACGTCGTCAATACCGACGGCATCATCAGCGCCCAGTCGGTGGGCACGCAGAACGGCAAGATCGTGCTGTCCGGCGGCGACGCCGGCACCGTCAAGATCGCGGGCACGGTCGACGCCACCGGCGCCGGCGCGGGCCAGCAAGGCGGCAAGGTCGTGGTCACCGGCGAACACGTGGACGTGGCGCGCGGCGCCGCCATCGACGTGTCCGGCGGGGCGGGCGGCGGCGAGATCGCCCTGGGCAGCCTGGGCGTTACCCCGGACGACGGCTCGGCCGCGTTCAGCGGCAAGTCGTCCACCGTCAAGGTGGCGGCGGGCGCCACGCTGAAGGCCGATGCGCGCGTCAACGGCAACGGCGGCAGCGTCACGATGTGGTCCAACGAGGCCACCGCCTTTGCCGGCAGCCTGTCGGCACGCGGCGGCGAGCAAGGCGGCGACGGCGGCTTTGCCGAAGTCTCCAGCAAGAAGAACATCGGCCTGACCGGCTCGGTGGACATGCGCGCGCCCAAGGGCAAGACCGGCCTGTTGCTGATCGACCCGACCGACCTGCGCATCGTCGATTCCGGCAGCGGCTCGGGCGCGCTGGACGGCAGCGCGGGCGACGGCATGCTCAACAGCGGCGACGCCAACGCGGCCAACAACACCGTGTCGCGCGGCCTGTTGGAAAGCCTGGCCGGCACCACCAACATCAAGCTGGAAGCCACCGGGCAGATCACGATTGCGGACATGGCCGCGATCAACCTGAAGACGACCTCGGGCAACAGCTTCACGCTGCGTTCGACGCAAACGGGCGGCATCCGCTTCGAGAATTCGAACACCGAAATCAGCACCCAGGGCGGCGCCATCACGCTGGAAGCGCTGGGCGTGGGCAGCACGCTGAGCAACATCGGCAAGCTGACCAGCCGGGGCGGCGCGATCACGCTGAACGCCACCGGCGACATCAACCTGGCCAACGTCATTGACGCCGGCAGCGGCGCGGCGCTGGTCCGCACCAGCGCGGGCAGCATCCGCAACGTGGGCGGCGCCAACCAGGTGGTGGCGGGCAACACCGTCACCCTGGACGCCAGCGGCGGCAACATCGGTGAGGCCGGCAACGCGGTCAACACCCTGACATCGCGCCTGGCGCTTGCCACCGGCGGCAACCTGTTCGCGGCCAACCGCTCGGTACTGAGCACGCTGGACATCACCAGCCGCCACGCGCAACCGGGCGTCAACAACACGTACCAGCTCACCTCGGCGGGCGGGCTGGATTTCTCGCTGGCAGACAACGGCGGCTATCAGCTGAACTCGGTCGTGCAAGACGGCCTGGGCTTCTCGTTCACCGGCGACCGCACGATCCGCGTGGGCACCGTCTCGTTGGGCTCCGGCACGCTGGCGCTGACGTCCACGGCCGGCGACATCCTGGCCAGCAACATCCCGGGCAGCATGAGCGCCGGCAGCATCGCGCTGAAGGCCAGCGGCAGCAACGGCAACAACGGCGCCATCGGCAGCGCCGGCCAGGCCCTGAACACGCAGACCGCCACGCTGACGGCCGCCAGCGGCGTCGGCGGCGTATACCTGAACAACACCGGCGCGCTGAACCTGCGTTCCGTTGAAACCAGCGGCCCGCTGTCCGTGTGGAGCAGCGGCCACCTGACCGTGGGCGCCATCAAGGCGGGCGCATCGACCTCGTTGGCCTCCACCCTGGGCAACATCGTGGACGACGGCGACGACGCCACCACGATCTCGACCAACACGCTGGCCTTGTCGGCGCAGAACGGCGCCATCGGCGCCGCGTCGCGCAGCCTGAAGACCAACGCCGGCAACGTGTCCGCCACGGCGGGTCCGGGCGGCGTGTACCTGGACAGCAGCAACACCAGCCTGACCATCACGCAGGCCCAGGCGGACAACGCCGCCATCGCGATCACCGGCGCGGGCAGCGTGTTGGCCAACAACGTCAGTTCCGGCGGCGGCGCCGTCAACCTGACGGGCAACAGCATTTCCGCCGGCCAGGTCAGCGCGGGTTCGGGCAACGTCACGCTGACCGCGCGGGCCGGCAACATCACGGGCACGTCGGCATCGCTCATCACCGGCAGCGTCGTCACCCTGCTGGCGCCGGCGTCGAACAGCAGCTACACCGTGGGCACGACGGGTACCTACCTGCGCACGGCGGCGGGTGAACTGCACGCCACGGGCGGCAGCATCTACATCAACCAGGCCCAGGGCTCGGTGCTGCTGGATGATCTGAAAGCCTACAACGGCATTTCCGTCATCGGCGTGGCGGACCTGACCGCGAACAAGGTGGACGCCGGCCTGGGCACCCTGTGGCTGAACGCCCAGGGCGGCAACATCCTGCGCGCCAATGCCAACAGCGAACTGCTGGGCAACGCCATCAACCTGCAAGCGCAGCAGCACATCGGCACGGCGGGCGACCACATCAAGACGGCCTCGACCAGCCTGACGCTGGGCAGCGGCGGCGACATCTACGTCGACAACCCGGGCAAGACGCTGACCTACTTGTCCGTCAGCAACACGCACGCCGACCCGCTGCGCAAGAACGTCCTGCAAGTCTCCGCGCCCTTCCTCGCGTTCGACGTCAACGACGAGGTGGGCAATGCGTATGAATTGAAGCAGGTCTATAGCTCGTTGCTGAACCAGTTCGTGTTCAGCGGCGACCAGACCCTGAAGCTGGGCAACATCCGCGCCGGCAGCGGCGTCACGCTGACGTCCACCCAAGGCAGCATCCTGGATGACGGCATCGCGGACACGCGCGTCACCGCCAGCTCGGTCAGCCTGACCGCCGCCCAGGACATCGGCACCAACGCCGATTTCGTCTCGGTCAACGCGCCGCTGCTGTCGCTGGACACGCGCGGCAACCTCTACGCGACCAACATCGCCGACCTGAACAGCTTGACGGTGACGGCTCGCCACAAGGGGCCGGACGATCACTACGTGCTGGACGTGCGCGCCCCGTCGCTGCTGTTCAACATCACCGACGATGCCACCGGCCACACCATTCACCAGGTGCGCGACAGCAACTCGGTGACCTTCAACTTCGCCAGCGACCGCGACATCACGGTGGGCAGCATCGACGCCGGCTACAGCGGCGCCATCACGCTGAACACCACGGGCTCCATTGCCGACGACGGCAACAAGAACACCCAGCTGCTGGCCAATCTGGTGAGCCTGTCGGCCGGCCGCGCCATCGGCGCCACCGGCACCGGCTATCTGGACATCCTGACCAGCAGCCTGTACGGCTCGGCCGGCAATGGCGGCTTCTACGTCCAGTTGCCCAAACCCACGGGTTCGAGCAACACCACCGGCCTCATCACGCTGAACAACATCACGGCCACCGACGCGGTACGGATCGACGCGCGCCAGGGCGACCTGCTGGTGTCCGGCACGGTGCGCAGCGCAAACGGCGACGTCACGATCAACGCGGCCAACGGCTCCATCCTGGGCAACGGCTCGGGCAATGTGTACGCGGGCGGTGGCGATATCTCGTTGACCGCAACCGGCTCCATCGGCGGCAACTACGGCGGCGGCGTGCGCTATGTGGGCGTGGGCGGACCCAGCCAGGTCAACGTCCTGGCCAACGCGGGCGGCGACCTCTATCTGAACGGCACCTACGGCAACATCAAGCTGGCCTCGGTAACGGCAGGCGGGCAGCTTGGCTACACGCAAGGGAACGGCACGACTCTGATCGGCAACGTGCAGGCCGCCGGCCCCGCGTCGCTGGCCAACAGCGCGGGTTCCATTCTTGACGATGGCGACGCCGCCACGAAGATCCAGGCCAGCAGCATCGCGCTGTCGGCCGCCGGATCGCTGGGCGCGGCCGGCGCCGCGCTGACCTTGCAGGCGCCGGACGTCAGCCTGACCAGCGGTGGCGACATCACCGTCAACAACGAGACCGGGCTGACGCGCCTGGCCGTCACGCGCAATGGCTACGTCTATGGCTCGTACGCGATCACCGCACCGAACCTGTCGGCCTTCACGCTGACGGACGACGCCAACGGCATCCACCTGAAGGACATCGCCAGTTCCTCCGACCTGGATTTCGGGTTCTCGGCCAACGGCAAGAACCTGTGGGTTGGCAACATCGATGCCGGCGCGGGCGGCAAGGTCAGCCTGATCGCGGGCGGCAACATCGCCAACGACGACCTGGCCAACCCCGGCACGATCCGCGCGGCGAATGTCGCGTTGACGGCGGGCGCCAGCAGCTCGATCGGCTCGTCGGCCACGGGCGGCACGCTGGCCCTGTCCGGCACGTCCGCGTTGAGCCTGTCGGCGGGCATCGACTTCTTTGTCGCCAGCGACACCGTGCTGCGCAGCCTGGCGATCAACAGCCAGCGCGCGTCCGGCGCCACCAGCACCATCGCCATCGGCGGCGGCGCGGGCCAGACCATCCGCATCACCGACGACGGCGCCACGCAGTACCTGGAACAGATCACGGGCGGGCTGACGGACTTCAGCTTCAGCGGCCGCAAGAACATCCAGGTGGGCGCCATTACCGCCAGCAACCTGGTCAGCCTGACCACGGCCTATGGCGGCGTCAATTCCAGCATCACCAGTGATGCCGGCTCCGGCCGCATCACGGCGGGCACGGTCAAGCTGTCGGCCACCGGCAGCGACAGCTACACCGCGCGCGATGCAAACACCGGGGCCATCGGCGCCGCCGGCCGCGCGCTGCGCACCACGACCGCCAACCTGGCAATTACCAACAACGGCGACATCTTCCTGAACAACGGTGGCCAGGCGTTAAGCAGCATCGACCTGAACCTGAGCCGCCGCGATGCGGGCAGCACCACCAACTTCGACACCAACGCCTATGCCTTCGGCGGGCTGGGCGGCCAGACGCTGTCGATCGCGGGTGGCACCAGCCTGACGATCGCGGCAGACATGAACGGCGCCGCACTGGCCGTCAACGCCGATTCCGCCATTGCCACCGGCACGATCAATACCGGCGCCGCGGGTTCCGTGACGCTGACCTCGCGCTACGCCAACACGTCGTTCCTGCCGACCATCAGCCGCGGCTCGGGCGTCATTACCGGCAACAACGTCAGCCTGAACGCACTGGGCACGAACGGCAGCGTCGCCGCTTCGACCAGCACGAACAATCTGTCGATCGCGTCGGCGGGCAACGTGTCCGTCTCCAACGACAAGCAGCTGACGTCGCTGTCGCTGACCGCGAACCACGCCAGCTCGAGCGGCTCGCAGAACAATTCGTACAGCATCTCGGCCACCGGCCTGACGTTCTCGCTGAGCGATTCGACCGGCACCTCGGGGCTGACGCTTAGCAACGTTTCCACCGCGGGCAACCTGGCGCTGTCGATCTCGTCCGACCGCGCGCTGACCGTCAACAATGTGGCCACCGGCGCCGGCGGCTCGGTCACGCTGGGCAGCAACAGCAACATCTACGGCAACAGCAGCAGCGCCAGCAGCCCCAACATCACCACAGGCGCGCTGACGCTCAATGCCAGCTCGGTCACGGGTACGTACAACACCAACCAGCCGCTGTACGTCAGCGTGGACAAGCTGTCCTCGAACCTGCGCGGCAGCCTGTGGATCTCGAATAACAAGACCCTGACCCTGGGCAACAACAACGTCGCCAGCTCCGCGCAGGTGAACGTCACCAACGGGTCGATTCTTCAAGGCGCGGGCAGCAGCTTCGTCGCCCCCTCGCTGACGTTGACCGCCACGCAGTCCATCGGCGCCGCCGGCAATGCGGTGCAGGCCGACACGCGGCAACTGACCACGCAGACCGGCAAGGATCTGTACCTGAACAACGCGTCGAACCTGTTCAGCCTGAACGTCACGGCCAATCACGCCAACCCGTCGGCGGACAACGTGGTGCAGGTCGCGGCGCAGGGCCTGACGTTCAACGTCACGGACACCGGCGGCTACAACCTGTTTGACGTGCGCGACACCACCGGCCTGAACTTCTCGTTCTCCGGCGACCGCACGGTGTACATCGGCAACATCGACACCGGCCCCGCGCATGCCGTCAGCCTGGCCGCCAACGGTGCGGGCAGCAACCTGGTCAACCTGTCGCCCGCCTCGCACGTGACGGGCGATTCGGTGTCGCTCTTCGCCACCGGCCAGATCGGCTCGGGTCCGGCCGACAAGATCAACACCACCACCAGCGAGCTCTACCTGACGAGCGGCAGCCACGTCTACGTGAACAACGACGTCGACCTGGCCAGCCTGTCGTTGTATGCAACGGGTGTCGCGCCTTCGACCTACGACGTCACGTCGAACGAATTGCTGTTCGATGTGGTGCATGACGGCCGCCTGCAAGTCAACAATGTCCGCGACAACACCGGCTTGAACCTGATGCTGTCCAGCAACGTTGGCCAGGACATCGGCATCATCGACACGCAGTCCACCGGCACCGTACGCCTGTCCAGCAACAACAGCATCCTGGGCAGCGCTGATGACAGCCAGCGCATCACGGCCGCCCAGGTTTCGCTGACCACGCAGGGCTCGGGCGCCATCGGCGGCACGGGCCGCGAGATCAATCTGTCGGCCCCGCTGCTGAACATCCAGAACGCCGGCGACGTCTATATCGATTCCAGCCAGCACATCGATGCGTTGTCGCTGTATTCGACGGGCAACGGCGCGCGTTCCTACAGCATCAATTCCCCGACCCGCGACGGCCAGGGCAACATCGGCTTTACCGCCACCGACGGCGGCAGCGGCAGCACGGCCGGCCTGGTGCTGGGCAACATCACGGACGCGGGCGGCCTGAACCTGACCGTCAGCAGCGACCGCAACGTCACCGTGGGCACCATCAACGTCGGCTACGACAACGTGTCGCTGACCTCGCGCAACGCGTCGCTGCTGGGCGATGGCGATGCCAACACCAAGATCGATGCCGCGTCGTTGAACCTGACCGCCAACGCCGCCATCGGCGCAAGCGGCGTCGGCAACGCCATCGACACCCGCGTCAGCACGCTGAGCGGCCGCGCCGTCGGCGGCGGGGCGTTCATTACGGTGGAAGGCAACACCAGCCTGCCCAGCCTGACCTCGACCGGCGCCAGCTCGGTCAGCAACACCGTCGGCGACATCGAGCTGGGCTCGGTCAACACCAACGGCAACAGCTTCACCGTCAACAACTCGGGCGGCTCGATCCTGAGCGGCACGATCAGCAACGCCACCACCGTCACCCTGACGGCCAATGGTTCGATCGGCAACAAGAGCGCCATCCGCACCACCAACCTGAGCTCGGGCGGCACGACGATCGTCAACCTTAGCGCCAACCAGACGGCCACGGCGGACGGCAGCATCGCGCTGATCGAAACCTATGGCTTGCAGGCCGCCTCGGTCACCGGCGACGGCAACATCACGCTGACCGCCGATACCGCCCGCGGCGGCCGCGACCTGGTGGTGGGCACCATCAGCACCAGCAATGGCGCGGTCGCGTTGTCGACCAGCACGGGCAACATCGTCGGCGCAAACAACAGCAACCGCATCACCGGCAACAGCGTCACGCTGACGGCCGACTACGGCTCGTCGCGCAGCATTGGCTCGGGCAACGCCAATCGCATCCATCTGGACACGCCATCGCTGACGCTGAATACCCCGGGCAGCATCTACGTCGACAACCTGGCCGACCTGAGCGACCTGACCATCAACCGCAACAACGCGCAGGGCAACCAGTACGGCAGCTACGGGTTCCTGACCATCGACGCGCAGAACCTGACGTTCAGCGGGGCCGACACCAGCAACAACACCGCGCTGACCATCGTTCGTGACACCACCGGCCTGAACTTCACGTACCAGGCTATCGGCTCGATCACGCTGAACGACATCGACGTCACGGCCAATGGCTCGGTCAACCTGTCGACCAACCCCTACTACTACACCGGCGGCTCCATCCAGGGCATGACCGGCACGTCGAAGATCACGGCGGGCAACCTGACGTTGTCCACCGGGTCGGGCGACACGCCCAACGCGATTGGCTCGTCCACCCGCGCCCTGAACACGCAGGTCAAGAACATCGCGGCCACGGCCTCGGGCGGCATCTGGTTGAACCAGGCGGGCTCGATCAACCTGGGCAACCTCAACGCAGGCGAAGACCTGTCCGTCACGACGACCACGGGCGACATCCTGGTCGGCTCTGTTCGCTACGGCAGCAATAAGACGCTGACGCTGAATGCGCAGAACGGCAGCATCCTGGACGGCGGCGGCGCCATCTCCGGCTCGGGCACCGGCGCCATCACGCTGACCGCCAAGAACGGCATCGGCACCACCGACGCCGCGATCAAGATCGCGGCCTTGAACAACGCCGTGTCCGCCAGCGTCACCGGCGCCGGTTCGCTGTACCTGGACAGCGTCGGCAGCATGCAAGGCGGCCTGAGCACCTCGGTGGCCAACGGCGAAACGCGCATCACGTCGTCGGGCAGCCTGTTCCTGACCAGCATGACGTCGGGCACGGACGCAGCCGGCAACGGCATTTCGGTGAAGGCGACGGCGGGCAGCATCTTCGTCAAGAACGTGCAGGCCGGCGCCACCCAAGGCCAGGTCACGCTGAACGCCGAGAACGGCGCCATCCTGGCCGACGTGGGCGGCGCCAACATCAAGGCGTACGGCGTCGCGTTGAACGCGCGCAGCGGCATCGGCGTCGACACCGCCAACGGCCGCATCAACGCCAGCGGCCAGCGCGTCGAAGCGACCACGCTGGGCGGCATGTATCTGGCGGCGGACAACAACGCCGTGTACTCGTACCTGTCGGGCGGCATCATCGACATCGCGGCGGCCGGCAACCTGCAAATCGCCAACGCCGTCGCCAGCAACGGCAGCGGCACGATCAAGATCGTGGGCAACGGCACCAACAGCCAACTGGTGGCGGGCAACATCGACGCGGGCACGGGCACGGTCAACATCGACTACAGCAAGACCGGCAGCACCATCGTTGACGACCGCGAGGAATCCACGCGCATCATCGGCAACTCGGTCACGCTGAAGGCCGGCGCGGGCATCGGCGGCGCCGAAGGCTCGGCCGACAACGTGCAGACGACCGCCGCCTTCATCAACGCGGAAGTTACCGGCAACGGCTCGATCTTCCTGGACGACAACCGCGCGGCCGGCACCACGCTGAACGCCATCGCTACGCAGAACGGCGCCATCGGCATCACCACCGCCGGCCCCACGCTGGTGAACAGCGCCAGCACCAAGACCAACTCGGCGACCAACGACATCTCGATTGCGACGTCAAACGGCGACCTGTCGATCAACACGATCGACGCCCTGACCTTGGGCGACGTCACGCTGAAGGCGGCCGGATCCATCCTGGGCGCGATTCCCGGCAACCTGGTCTTCGGCAACAGCCTGACGGCCACGGCGGGCGGCAGCATCGGCACGGTGGGTAACCTGGCAACCGGCCTGGGCGGCATCGCCCTGCGCACCAACGTTGCGTCGCTGGGCGACCTGACCACGGGTGCCGATGGCGCGGTCATCGCGCTGAACAACGTGGGCACGCGCGCCCTGACGCTGACCGGCGACGTGACGCAAACGGGCGACAACAGCTCGGTCTACCTCCGTTCGTCGGGCGACCTGGACGCGCGTTCGGGCCTGTCCAATACCGCCGACAACCTGCTGCTGTCCTCGAACGGCACGCTGACCGTGGCCGGCACGGGCGTGCAGGCCAACGACACCATCACCCTGGTGGGCCTGCAAGACGTGGTGGCGGCGGGCGCCACGCCGCGCAACATCATTGCGCGCGGCGATACGCTGAACGTCACCAGCGGCGCGGCGGGCGGCAACACGGCGTTGACCACAGAGGTGGCCAACGCCAACGTCAACCTGACCGGCGTCACCACGCCGGCCAACCTGACGCTGAACAATACCGGCGCACTGACCGCCTCGTTGTCCACCGCCAACGGCAACATCACCGCCAACGCCACCGGCACGCTGGACGTGTCGGCCACGGCCGCCGGCAACAACCGCGGCATCGACCTGAGCTCGCAGCATGGCGACGTGGTGGTCGGCACCATCAACGCCGGCGCTGCGAACGGCACGGTCGTGCTGGCCGCCGCCGAAGGCTCGTTGGTGGCCCTGGGCAGCGATGTCACGACCAACAGCCTGGACCTGACCAGCAAGAACGGCATCGGTGACGGCAACGCCGCCTTCACCACGTCGGCGCGCTATCTGAAGGCCAACGTGCTGGGCGCCGGCGACATCGTCGTCGAGGCCACCGGCCCGCTGACGCTGGGCAACATTGCGACGGCGGACGGCAGCATCCAGATCGCCGCCGACGGCGACCTGATCAGCAGCGTTGGCCTGACCGCCGGCAATCACGGCGACGTGTTGCTGGGGTCGTCCTCGGGCAACGTCGGCATCAACCACGCCATCACCAACAACCAGGTCAACAACCTGACGGTGATCGCCGCGCAGATCGGCACGGCAGCCGTCGACACCGCCGGCGCGCAAACCTACAACGGTAGCGTCACGCTTGGCGGCGACCTGACCGGCGCGTCCATCGACATCTCGGGCAACGCGACGCTGACGGGCGGCAAGCGCACGCTGACCGCCAACGGCGACGGCGGCAATGTCAACATCTCGGGCGCGCTGAACGGTGGCAACCAGCAAGCGGTGATCGTCGCCAACGACGGCAACGTCACGCTGGGCGGCAACGCCATCAACCTGGCCGGCCTGAGCATCGACGGCGCCAACATCAGCCTGCAAAACGTCGCGACCAACGGCGCCCAGCAGTACAACGGCGACACCACGCTGCGCGGCCTGTACACCACCGGCAACGGCGCTTTCGGCGTCGATGGCGACACCGTGTTGGCTGGCGGCGTCAACGTGTACACGGGCAACGGCGCGGTTACGTTCACGGGCGACGTCTCGGGCGCGAACGCGCTGACCGTTCTGACGGCCGGCGCCACCACCTACGGCGGCGCGGTCAACACCGCATCGCTGAACCAGGTCGGCACCGGCGTCACTGCGCTTAACGGCGGCAGCGTCACAACGACCGGCATGCAGTCCTACAGCGCCGCTGTGGTGCTGGGCGCCGACACGACGTTGAGCGGCAGCGGCGTCACGCTGGCCGATGGCGTAGACGGCGCGTACGCGCTGACCGTCGACGGCCCGGCCACGCTGGCCGGCGCAATCGGCGCCAACACCAAGCTGGCCAGCCTGACCGTCAACGGCCCCGCCACGCTGACCACCGGCAGCATCGCCACCACCGGCAGCCAGCACTACCAGAACGACGTCACGCTGGGCAGCGACCAGTCGCTGTCCACCACCACCGGCAACGTCACGTTCGACGGCGCGCTGATCGGCGGCCGCAACGTCGTGATCAACTCGACAGCGGCGGGCGACATCAGCTTTAACGCCGTGGGCAGCGCGGGACAACGCCTGGGCAACCTGACGGCCAACACCGCCGGCGCGACCACGTTCAACGGCGCGGTATACGCCGCGTCCGCGCAGACGGACGCCCCCGGCACGGTCGCGATCAACGGCGGCCTGGTCGACACGACGGGCACGCAAACCTTCCGCGAACGGGTCTCACTGGGCGCGGATACGGTGTTGAAGGGCGGCAGCGTCACGCTGGCCCAAGGCGCGAATTCGACGGACGAGACGCAGGCCCTGACCATCCAGGGCGATGCGGTGATCAACGGTGCAGTTGGCGCGGGCACGAACGGCCGCCTGGCCAGCCTGACGATCGACGGCGACGCGCAGTTGGGCGGTGCGATCAACACCGTGGGCGCACAAGCCTATCAAGGCGACGTTCTGTTGACCAAGGGCGTCCAGCTGAACGCCGACAATGCCAACGTGACCTTCACCGGTGCCGTGGCAAGCGCGGGCCCCGACAGCAACGACCTGATCGTGAACAGCGGCAGCGGCGACGTCCGCTTCCTGGGTACGGTTGGCGACAGCACGACGGGCCGCCTGGGCGCGCTAGCCGTCAACAGCAGCGGTGCCACCACGCTGGACAATGCGGTGTACGCGGCATCTGTCACGACTGATGCCGCCGGCACGCTGGGTCTGAACGGCGGCCTGGTCGACACGACCGGCACGCAGTCTTATGGCGAACTGGCCGTATTGGGCGCGAATACCGTGCTCAAGGGCAGCACCGTTACGCTGAGCCAAGGCGCGGATTCCACCGACGAAAGCCAAGGCTTGACCATCACGGGCAACGCCGCGATCAACGGCGCGGTGGGCGATAACGCCCGCCTGGCCTCGCTGACGATCTCCGGCACGGCGGACCTGAACGGCGGCAGCATCAACACTCTCGGCGCACAGTCCTACCAAGGCAAGGTGACGCTGGCCGATGGCCTGGACATCCATAGCGACAATGGCAACGTCACGTTCGGCGCCGCCGTGGCCAGCGCTACCGGCGAAGCCAACACTCTGACGATCGGCGCCGGCAACGGCAACGTCAACTTCGTGGGCGCCCTGGGCGACAGCGCCGATGCGCGCCTTGGCGACGTGGTCGTCAACAGCAACGGCGTCACCACGCTGGGCGGCGCGGTGTACGCGGCGTCGATCACCACCGACGCAGGCGGCACGCTGGCCATCAACGGTGCCATGGTCGACACGACTGGTGCGCAGTCCTACGGCGAACTGGCCGTGCTGGGCGCGGACACCGTGCTCAAGGGCAGCACCGTCACGCTGGCGCAGGGCGCGGATTCGGTGGACGAAACCCAAGCCTTGGCCATCACCGGCAAGGCCATCGTCAACGGCGCGGTGGGCGAGAATGCACGCCTGGCGTCGTTGACCATCAACGGCGACGCCACGCTGGGCGCCGGCACGATCAGCACTGTAGGCGCACAGGCTTACGAGGGCGACGTCACGCTATCCGACCAACTGGTGATCAACACCAGCGGTAGGGCTGGCGGCAACGTCAGCTTCGGCGGCAGCGTCGCCAGCACGGACGGCGACGGCAACGGCCTGACGATCAACGCGGGGCTGGGCAACGTCACCCTGTCGGGCAAGGTCGGCGATGACGCAGGCGCCCGCCTGGGCGCGCTGAACGTCAATAGCAGCGGCGCCACGCAGTTGGACGGCAAGGTGTATGCCGCATCGGTCACCACCGATGCCGGCGGTACGCTGGCCATCAACGGCGGCTTGGTCGACACGAGCGGCACGCAGTCCTACGGCGAACTGGCCGTGCTGGGTGCCGACACCGTACTGAAGGGCAGCACCGTCACGCTGGCGCAAGGCGCGGATTCGGTTGACGAAAGCCAAGCCTTGACCATCGACGGCAACGCCGTGATCGACGGCGCACTGGGTGGCGGCAACGATGCGCGCCTTGCCTCGCTGACCATCACCGGCGACGCGGAACTGGGCGGCGGCACGATCAACACCGTGGGCGCGCAGGCGTACGCCGGCACCGTCACGCTGACCGACAATCTGGACAGCCGCAGTACCAACGGCAATATCACCTTCGGCGGCACGCTGGTCAGCTCGGCTCAGGACGGCCACGGCCTGTCGCTGGCAACCGGCACCGGCGATGTCACCTTCTCGGGCACGGTGGGCGACAACGCCGACGGCCGCCTGGGCGACATCACCATCGATAGCAACGGCGCCACCAAGCTGGACGGCGCGGTGTACGCGGCGTCCATCACGTCGGACGTTGGCGGCACGCTGGCCATCAACGGCGGGCTGGTCGACACGACCGGCACGCAGTCGTACGGCGAGCTTGCCGTCCTTGGCGCGGACACCGTATTGAAGGGCAGCACCGCCAGCTTGCTAGGTGGCGCTGACGGCCCGCACGACCTGACCATCGACGGCGACGCCGTGTTCAAGGGCGCGTTCGGTGCGCAGGACGCGCTGGCGAGCCTGACGGTGAACGGCACGTCCAGCCTGGACGGCAGCATCGGCACGAGCGGCAAGCAGTCGTACAACGGCGAGGTCACGCTAGACGGCGACGTGGCGTTGATGACCCAAGGCGGCAGCATCACGTTCAACGACAAGGTCGCCAGCAGCCAGGGCGACGGGCACGATCTGGCGCTGTCGGCCGGTGCGGGCAGTGTCACGTTTACGGACGCCGTGGGCGACGACGCGGGTGGGCGACTGGGTGACATCACCATCGCCAGCCAGGGTGCGACCGCGCTGAACGGCGCGGTGTACGCGGCGTCGGTCACGTCGGACGTGGGCGGCACGATTGGCATCAACGGCGGGCTGGTCGACACGACCGGTGCGCAGTCCTACGGCGAACGCGTGGTGCTGGGCGGTGACACCGTCCTGAAGGGCAGCACGGTGGGCCTGTTGGGCGGCGCCGACGGCTCGCATGAGCTGACCATTGACGGCGACGCCGTGCTGAAGGGTCCGATCGGTGCACAGAATGCGCTGGCCGGCCTGACGGTGAACGGCAAGTCCACGCTGGGCCAAGGCAGCATCGCGACCACGGGCGACCAGTCGTACCAAGGCGCGGTCACGCTGGGCGGCGACGTCACCGTGGCCAGCCGCGACGGCGACATTCGCTTCAACGACGCCGTTGACGGCGGGCACGACATGACTGTGTCGGCGGACAAGGGCAACGTCGAGTTTGCCGGCCCGGTCGGCCAAGGTTCGCGCCTGGGCAACCTGACGATCAATGCGTCGGGCGACACCGTTCTGGACGGCCCGGTCCGCACCGCGTCGCTGCAAACCAGCGGCAACGGCGACCTGCTGATCAACGGCGGTTCGGTCGACACCACGGGTTCGCAGCAGTATGGCCAGCACGTGATCCTGTCCGGCGTGGACACCACGCTGACCGGCACCAACGTGCAACTGAAGGCCGGCGTGGACGGCACCGAGTCGGGCCAGCAAGGGCTGATCATTGCCGGCAACGCCGACATCCAGGGCGACATCGGCGCGACAACGCCGCTGCGCGGCCTGGCGATCGAAGGCACCACCACGATGGGCCCGGGCAAGGTCGTCACGACCGGCGACCAGGTCTACACCGGCGCGGTGACGTTGACCGGCGACCGCGACCTGACCAGCACCACGGGTTCGGTCGTGCTGGGCAGCAAGCTGGACGGCAACGGCAACAACCTGGCCATCAACGCGGGCAAGAACGTGCTGGTGGCGGGCGACGCCACCGGCCTGGGCTCGCTGACGCTGCGCGCCGTGGACACCATCGTGTTCAACGGCGACGTCAGCGCCTACCGCGTGCAGCAGCTGGAAGCCAAGTCCGCCAGCTACAACGGCAACGTGCGCGCCTCGGGTCCTGACGGCATCGACATCAAGGGCGGCAAGGTCGCGTTCGGCAAGGACGTCACCGCCGACACGGGTCCGATCCGCATCACCAACACCGACCCGACCGGCACGACGACGTTCGCCGCCGGCTCGACGGTGAAAGCCGCCACGGGCTTCACGCAAACCGGCGGCGCCGGGCTGACGCTGCCCGCGCAACTGCTGGTGACCCAAGGCCCCATCAACCTGGGCGCACCCGCCACGCTGCAAGGCGCGAATGCCACCATCAGCACCAACGGCGACATCACCGCCGTTGGCCTGGTGGGCCCGCAAACGGCGTTGACGCTGGCCGCCGGCCCGTTGGGCGCGCTGCGCATCGGCCTGAACGATGCCGATCTCAGCCACAAGCTGAACGTGGCCTCGTTGACCGTTCCGACCGCCGGTTCGGCCGACGTGTGGGGCACGGTGGGTGGCAAGACGGGCGCCGTGGCGGCCGCTTCCATCAAGAGCTCGCTGGTGGGCTCGCCGTACTACCTGAACGGCACCACGTGGGGTCCGACGGGCGTTATCGACCGCCTGTCCGCCATCACCGCGCCGCAGCCGGTCATCCCGACCACGCCTACCGCCTCATCTTTGTTCCGTGGTACGGTCCCGTCTGATAGTTTCGGCCCGGACCCGTTGGGCGCCTACGCCGATCCGCAGGTGCTGAAAGTGGCCTCGGCCACCTTCAACTGGCAACTGCCTTCCGGCGACAACGCCATGCTGAACGTTCCGAACGGCCAGACCTCGGTCCTGCAAACGCCGGCCGGCAATCCGCAACAACCCGTCGCCGAAGGCAGCCCGTCTTCCGACGACGAGCGTCGCGACAACGACGCGCAATCCCGCACTCTTTGATTCGACACCATGACTACGCAGACTTCGCTTCCCCTGTTCTACGAACAACCCCGTCCCCTGGCTGCCGGCGTGCACGCCAACCTGTCGCTGGCCGGCAACACGGGCTTTGCCTATGCCGCCACCACCAACGCCGTGCCGTTGGTGGCCACCGAGCTGCCTACCGCCTGCCGCCACTTTCCCATTGTCTTCACTGACGGCGATCAGCCCACGCCCGTCGCGGTGCTGGGCGTGCGCGGCCAGGAAAACCTGTTCGTCGACGCCGACGGCCAATGGCGCGCCGGCACCTACATCCCGGCTTACGTGCGCCGCTATCCCTTCATCTTCATGGAGAACGAAGACCGCAGCCAGTTCACGCTGTGCGTCGACGAGAAGGCCGCCTCGGTGGTCGAAGGCCGCGACAATCCGTTCTTCGACGAAGCCGGTGAGCCCACCGACCTGGCCCGCAGCGCGCTGGAATTCTGCCGCGACTACCAGAACCAGCACGCCTACACGATGGAGTTCGCGCAGGCCCTGGCCGCCGCCGATCTGCTCATCGAGAACCGCGCCGACATCACCCTGCCCGATGGCCAGCGCCTGGCCATGTCCGGCTTCAAGGTGATCGACGAAGCCAAGTTCAACAAGCTGCCGGACGACGAGTTCCTGCGCTGGCGCGCCAATGGCTGGCTGCCGCTGGTGTACTGCCATCTGCTGTCGATCAACACCTGGCCCGCGCTGATTAACCAAGTGCAGCCGGCGGCTGCGGTTGAGGAAGGCGCCGCCGACGCGTAAGCAGTGTCGTGGTGGATCAGAAAGGCCGGCCCGCTCTTTGCGGCCGGCCTTTTTTGTTTTGAGGCGGCCCTTTGGTCTGGGGCCGTTTCGCTGCGGTCTTGTTGCGGTCTTGTTGCCTTTCGCCTAGGGCTTTGCGTATGCCTGCGCAATGCCCTGCCGTTCGATACGACGCGCAAACATGGCAAAGCTGGCTCGCACGATGCTGGGCTTGAGCAGAAAGTCGTGCGACTCGGCCGCCAGCGCATCGTCCACCGGCTTCACCTCGCCGTAGGCGGCAGCGGCCAGCAATTGATTACGCGCGGCGCGCTCGATCAGCACCGACAGATACAAGGATTCTTCCACGGAACCGGTGGCCGCCAGGAACCCGTGGTTGGCCAACAGCACGCAGCGCTTTTTGCCCAAGGCGGCGGAAATGATTTCGCCCTCCTGGTCGGCGATCGGCAAGCCCGGCCATTCCTTCAGATGCGCACAGTCGTTGTGAAACGGCGTCGCGTCCATGTGCGACACCACCAGCGGGCGCCCGGTCATGGCCAGGGTCGACACATAAGGCGGGTGGGTATGCACGATGCAGCGCACATCCGGCCGGTTGCGATAGACCCAGAAATGAAACCGCACGGCGGGATTGGGCGTGCCCTCTCCTTGCAGCACGTCCATGTCGTCGTTGATGCGAATCACCGTATCCGGGCCGATCTCGTCGAAGGCCTGGGCCAGCGCCGTCGTGTAGTAGGAGCCGTCATCGTTCTTCACGGTGATCTGCCCTGCCAGCGTCTCCGAGTGCCCTTCCCTTGCCAGGATGCGGCAGCTTAGGGCGATTTTTTCCCGCACGTTCCAGTTGCCAAAATCCAGCTTGTCGGCCGAGCGCTTGAAAAACGCGTCGGACTGCATTGCCTTGTCATCCACACTCATCTCCTGAAGCCTTGCCGGGTGGCACACCCTTGCCATTACATCCGGCAGGGGTTTTCCAGGCCTTGCCCCCAACTGCACAGGGCTTGTCCGAGAGTGCCAGGGCCTAGGGTAAACGGCAGGTGCGTGCGCGATCAGCGTCGATACAATGATTTCGCGGGCGCTTGGCCCGCCCAGAAAGTCGGGTTCATCCATCGACATGCAAGCCGTCCCTTCGCTTCCGCCTGCCGCTTCCCAGCAAGAGCCGGACCTGAATTTCGCCCCCCGTTTTCGTCCCTTTTACGAGGCCGAACTGTCCGGCTATCAGGCGCGGCTGAACAAGCTGGTGCTGCCGGGAGACTTCCTGCCGCTGACCCTGCAACCGCGTCTGCATTTGCAGGCATGCCGCCTGCGCGCGGGCGGCCTGGCCGTGAACCTGGAATCCACGCCCATGACGGTGCAGCACCGGGCCGAACACGCGGCCGATGCGCTGCGGGCGGAATTCCTGGCCAGCTTCATCATCGAAGGACACGGCACCATCAGCCAGAACGGCGCGAGCCTGCCCGTGGAAACGGGCGACATCATTTTTCGTACCACCGCCCTGCCTTCCGAAGTGCGCATGCTGACGGACTCCAGGCTGGTCGTGATCAAGGGGTCCTTGCTGAACCTGCTGGGCATGCACTTGCAGGATATCTCGCAGTTCACGGCGCAACGCGCGGCATCGACGCTGCCGATGGTGCGCACGGCACACCACTGCCTCGGGCATGTTTTTTTTGAGCAGCCCGACGCCGTCAGCCCCACGTCCAGCATGTTTGCGGAACAGGCGCTGATCTCTTTGCTGGCGGCCATCTACACCAGCCAGGCGCTGGAGCAATTGCCGACCACCGAGCGCGGCCCCATCGAAAGCTGGCAGGCGCTTACCAGCTACGTGGATACGCACATCACCGACAACGACTTGTCCGTGGCGGCGGTGGCGCGCGCGCTGCGCGCTTCCAGCCGCTGGGTGCATCGCTTGTTCCAGATGCGCGGCATCCAGTATGGCCAGTACGTGCGCGAGCGCCGGCTGCAACTGGCCCGCAGCGCACTGGAAGATCCGTGCAGGGCGCATGTCCCCGTCAAGGACATTGCGCTGGCCTGTGGGTTTCAGGACGCCAGCCACTTCAGCCGATGCTTTCAGCAACGCTTCGGCAGCCCGCCGAACAAATATCGTGCGGCGGCGCTGGCGCGGGATCAGTAATCGGCCGGCTGAAGATCAGGGCGCGGAGCGTGCCCGGGTGGTGGGCTTCATCAAGAACGCCGACGTGCCCGCAACGACGCCCAGCACCGCCAGGTACGCGCCCACGGGCACGATGCTATCGAACCGAGCCACCAACATTGCCGACACCATCGGCGCCAGGCCACCCCCGATTGCGGCGGAAAACTGCACGCCGATCGACAGGCCCGAGTAACGCAGCTCTGGCGGAAACTGGGCCGCGTAAAGGCTGGACTGAGGCGCAATCATCATGGCGTAGTTCAGGGCCATGGCGACGAACGCGGCCACGCTGTAAGCAAACAGCGAGCCGCTGCCCACGGCCATGAAAATCGGCACTGCCATCACGGCCAGCAACAGCCCACCCCATCCGCAAACGCGTCTTGCGCCGAAGCGGTCGCCCAACATGCCGAACACGGGAATGGTGAACGTCATCACCGCCGCGCCGTATAGCAGCGCTTGCAGCGCGTCTGATCGGCTAAAGCCCAGCGTGGATACCGCATACGACACCGAGAAAACAAGGAAGGTGTAGATCAACGTCACTTCGGCCAGCTTGCATCCCACGCACAGCAACAACGCCTTGCCATGCTTGCCCAGCAATTCGGCCACGGGCAGTTTGACCTGCGTCTGCTCGGCCTTGACGCGGGCGAAATCGGGCGATTCGTCGATGCCACGGCGTATCAATATCCCCACCACGATCAACACCGCGCTGGCCAGGAACGGCAGCCGCCAGCCCCACGCCAGAAAGTCTTCTTCAGGCAGCCGCGTGACCAGGGCGAAGGCGCCCACCGACAGCAGGATGCCCAGCGGCGACCCCACTAAAGGAAGGCTGCCAAACAAGCCCTTCCATCGCGGTGGCGCATGTTCCACCGCCATCAGCATGGCGCCGCCCAGTTCGCCACCAAACGACAGGCCTTGCCCGATGCGTAGCGCCACCAGCAAGATCGGCGCCCACACGCCAATTTGCTCGTAGGTGGGCAACAGCCCGATCAGCACCGTACAGATGCCCATCATGAGCAGGCTAAGCGTCAGCATGGACTTGCGCCCGATGCGGTCCCCGAAGTGCCCGAACAGGATCCCGCCGATGGGCCGCGCCAGCATGCCGCTGGCAAAGGCGGCAAACGCCGCCAGCGTGCCGGTCAAGGGGTCGAACTGCGGGAAGAAGAGCTTATTGAAAACCAGTGCGGCGGCGGTGCCGTACGCCAGAAAATCAAACGCTTCAACGGCTGTGCCCACTACCGTGGCCACAGAGATTCGAAGCAGGTTCGGCTTTTTTCCAGCCCCTACGTTCACGTCAGGTCGAGAGATCGCTTCCATGTTTTTCCCCAGTGTGTTTTGTGTTGGTGTGTTGTGGCGCGACGTAACCCGGCAGTTCTTCGATGCGCCGGCGCCAAGCCGATAGGGCGGGATAGCCGTCCAGATCGATGCCGGCCTCTTCTGCCAATGCCAGATAGCCATAACAGGCGATGTCCGCGACGCTGCGTACGGTCGCCAGCCAAGGGCTGACGCCAAGGCGCCTTTCCAGCTGGTGCAACAGCCGATCCGTCCGCTGCTCCAGCCCCTGCACATCAAGCAGCGCTTCACTGACGCCCAGGTGATGCGCGGCCTCGGCGTGGCTGACCACCTTGGTCAGCCGCAACGGCTGCAAGCTGTTGGCAATTTCGTTGGCCGACACCGATAGCCACGCGTGCATCTGCGCGCTATGAGGAAGCGGCGCAAGCCACTGCGGGGCGTGTTTCTGCGCCAGGTACATCAGGATGGCGTGGCTGTCCCAAACGGCCAGACCGTCGTCATCGATCGCCGGGACTTGTCTCCACGCGCTGATGCGTTCGAACGCCTCGGTCTGGTTCTTGCGCGCCAGCACATCCATGAACTCACGCCGATAGGGCAATGCGATCAACGCCAGGAAGAGGCGCACCTTGTAGCAATTGCCGGATCGGGGATGGTCGTAGAGCGTAATCATGGGGAGCGGGGGCCGGATGCCTGTCAGATTGCCTGCACGGGGAGATGCAGGGAATCTTAGGGGCGCCCGCTCGGGGGGAATTGACAACGCGCGCACGCGGATTGACCGGGAGCGACAGGGGCACGCTTGCGGGCGCCGCTTTCTACGGTCGCCCCCTGGGTCTCGTCGCGCAATTCATCATGCGCGACCAGAATCCTTCGAACCTCTCGCGTCTAACACTGGAAAAGCGGTCCGCCAATGCGTGCGTTGGTCAGCAACATAACGCCCGTCACGCCACATTGACGACCTCCTGACCCGCCGGCGTTTCCACGATGTCGTTGACGAACGCGGCGACCCGCGTGATCACGTCGTTGCGTTTGAGGGCAAGCGGGGTCATTGCGTTGCGGCTGTCGTCCACCAAATGCAGGGACACGTTTGCGTTGCAGGCGCGGTTCACAATGTCGAAGGCGTTCGAGACCGAGGCGATGTCATCGTTGCGCGCGTGCAAGACGAGGCACGGGGCGCGCAATATATGCATCCGTCGCCATACCGACACCGACAGTTTTCGCGCCTGGGCCAGCGACCGCCAGGGGATGCCGGGCAGCGACGCGTCGCGGTTCGCAATCACGCGGTGGCGACCGATGCGCAGCGTATGCAGAAGCGTATGCAAAAGCGGCAACAGCAAGCCCAGCCTGGCGTAGCGCGGCAAGCCTGGGCCGTCGTGACGGAACACGGGGGATAGCGCCAGTACGCCGGCCACGTGCAGCGGGCGTTCCTGCGCCAGGGCCAGTGCCAGCATGGCGCCGACCGACTGTCCGCCCACCACCAAGTGATCGACGCGGCTTGCCAGCAGGTCGGCACCGCGCCGCACGCTTGCAAGCCAATCCAGCCAGCTTGTGCGCACCAGTTCATCCAGCGTGCCGCAATGACCGGCCAGCTTGACGGCCAGCACGGTGTAGCCGCGACGGTGCAACCCCAGCGCCAGCGCACGCATGTCTTCCGGTGTGCCCGCCAGGCCATGAACCAGCAGGATGCCCGTGCGACCGCGCGCGCCTGTGCCGGTCAACAGATATTCGTGCGCCTGTACCTCAAACGGTTCGATATAGGCCCGGACGGCGCACACGGCTGACGGCGAACGGTAAGCACCCGCGCGCAAGCCCGGCTCCATGGCGCGGCGGTACGCGTCCAGCGTGTGGAACATCTTTTCGCTCAGTCGGAAATTCGTCTCGGCGTACGTCCGGGCGCGGGTCACGACCGCCTGCGCATCGCCGGCGTTGTGTCGGATTTGCAAGATGCGGTCGACATAGCCCGCGATGTCACCCGGCGCGGCCAGCCAGCCGGTCTGGCCGGGCACGACGATTTCGGGCAGGCCGCCGACGTCGCTGGCGACAACGGGCCGGCCCATGGCGTAAGCCTCGGGCACCACGCGCGACCAGGCTTCCGTTGCCGAGGGCACCAGCACCACGTCCGCCGCCCGGATCATGTCGGGCACATCGGTGCGGTGTCCGGCGAACACCGCGTGGTCCGAGATGCCCAGCTCTATCGCCAAACGGTAAAGCTCGTACGCATAGGCGCGGGTGGCGGCGGTCGGCATGCCCACGACGAGCGCCACGGCAGGCACGCCCAGCGCGCGCAGTCGATGCACCACACGCAGCAGATCGGCCTGGCCTTTTTCGGGACGCAACATGCCCACGGTGGCAATGACGTATGCCTCGTCCGGGGCCGGGATTTCCAGGCCTTGGCGGATGCGCAATGACGCGTCCGCGTCTTCGGCCTGGCGGAAGAACTCGTCGCCCGCCCATTCACCCACGACACTGATGCGGTCGTCGCGGAACAGCCGCGCCGCCAGCAGTTCCTGCTTGCCGACGTTGCTGGTGGCGATGACGTGATCGCAGCCGAAGCGCCATTCCAGCCGCCGGCGTGGCGACGTGCGCATGGGTTTGGCGAAATGCCGGGTTCGAACCACCGCGCACAGGTCGCGGCACAGCGCGGCGGCTTTACCGTCGACGCGACTGTGGCTGTCGATCACCTGGATATTCAATGCCTTCACCGCGCGGCGCAATGCCAGCACGGTCGACGGCGCGTACGCCGGCTTGAAGTCGATGTCCACGGTTGTCAGGTTGCGCTCGCGCGCGGCGCCACTGACGGCGCTGCCCGAGGGCGCTGCGATAGCTACGTCGTAGCCATGCCTTTGCAGCCAACTTGCCTGTTCCAACGTGCGAAATTCCAGCCCGCCAAGACTTGGTTCAGCCAGCGAGTGCAGGATGCGCATGATGCTCCAGTACGTTGCGGCAGGCAGCCAGGACCTCGTCGGGCGTGATGGCGTTGATGCCGTCCTGAGGGCGGCGCGGCACCACAGCGGCCGAGCCGGGCCGCTGCCAGAACCATTCAGGATTCGTTTCGTTGAAAATGCCCACGTAAGGCACACAGGCGCCTTGCGCGATATGCGAGGGCCCGCAGTCGTTGGCGACCACCAGGCGCGCGCGCAGCATGATGGCGCTTAGCTCTGGAATCGTGCGGCAATACGCAACCGCAAAGTCCGCCCGCTGCATCGCCTGCAAGGCGTCTCGCTCAGCGGCCTCTTGCTGGCCCAGCACGAAGAGGAAGCGGGCGCCCTCGCCCATCACGCGCTTCAGGCCGTCTGCCAACTGCACATAGTTGGCCAGGCTCCATCGCTTGAACGCGCCCGAGCCGCCGCCGGGAATCATCACCACATCGGCACTTTGCGCGGTGCGCAAATGCGAGCCCGCCAGCGCTTCGAAACAGGCGCGCGGCACGCGTTCAACGTCAAAGGGACGATAGGAAGCCAGCATGTTCAAGTTGGCCTGGCCGATATATTCGGCGATGTTCTTGCGGTGCCAATGCGTCCACACGATGTCGGTCAGCCGTCCGTGGCGAAAGCCCAGGCGGATGGGCGGCAAGCGCAGCAGATTGACCAGGCCGAAACGTTCGCTGCTGTGATGCAGGCTGACGGACACCTGCGTCTCTTTTTTCAGGCAGCGCAGATAGCCGCCAAGTGTCGAGGTGCGCACGAATTCATCCACCCACGGCAGCGCCTGGTAGAACGCGCCCACATCGTCACGCGCAACCACGCTGATTCGTCGAGACGGCCACCATTCTTTCAGCTGATATAGCGTTGGCATGGCAACGATCTGGTCGCCCAGCTTTTGCTGGCTTCTGACATACACCACGATTTCCGACATCGGCGTCCTCCATGCTTGTCAAAGCGGCCGATTGGCCGCAGGCGGCAATGTATCGAGACGAGAGCGGAAAAGTTCTCGGATCTCATTAACCTTTGTAAAGAAAGGTACGAGGGCACTTAAAACGTCTACACAATTTATCAGACGCGCCGCGTGCCCACACGTACGTTTTTCATCCCGGACCGGCGCCCTGCCGGGCCTGGCGCATCATGCGCATCGCCAGGGTGGCCACCGCCGCCACCAGCGCCTCGCTGGAATCCGAATTGCCCATGACCACCACCGCCAGCTTGTCCTGCGGCGCCAGCACCCAGCGCGAATGAAACGCTTCCGTCGCCCCGCTGTGTTCGCGCAGGGACGTGGCGGTGACCACGTTGTCGTCACAGGGCGCGGCCAGCCACGACAAGGCGAATCGGCAATCCAGGTCCAGCCCGTCGCCCGCCACCGTTTGCAGCCCCAACAGGGTTTGTGCGGATTGCGCCGTCAGCACGCGCCGGGCATCGGCGCTGACGTCGACATTGACCTCGGCCCTGCCTCCGGGATTTCCCGCAGCCCGGCTTCCGTAAGCGCCGCCCGCGAACAACATGCTGCTAAAGCGCGCCATCTCGGATGCGCTGACCCATAACCCGTCCGCCGCCTCGTTGGGCTGTGGCGCTTCCGGCCAAGGCCGGCCGCGCCGGTAGCCCACCGCGCGTTGCTCCAGCATGCGCTCGTGCGGTCGAAACCCGGCGCGCGGCATGTTCAAGGGCTGAAGAATTGTGCGGCGCACATAGGCGTCGAACGGTTCTTCGGCCACGTGCGCCACCATGTCGCCCAACAAGGCGTAAGCCATGTCGGCACGGGCGCGGCCCATCGTGTCCTCCAGCGTGCCGGGGTGCAGGTTCAGCAAGTTTCGTGCCGTGTAAGGCGCGGCGCCCATCCACTGCATGGCGTTGCGGCGCGGCTCGACGTGCCAATCGGGCAAGGCGCCCGCAGCCGGCGCGTCCAGCGACAACCGGCCATCGTCGGCGGCATGCAGCACACCGGCCGCCGTGACGATTTTGCTGATGGCGCCCACGCGATACAGCGTGTCCCCGGTGGCGCGGCGGTGCCGCAACGCATCCGCCACCCCAAAGCCCGTGCTCCAGACTATGCGCTGGTCCTCAACGATGGCGATCGACACGCCGGGCACCTTGGTCAGGGCCATGTCGTAGGGAATGCGCTGGGTCAGGTAGCTCACGACCGCCGCGTAATCGCCTTTGGCGATCGTGGCGGGCGCGGCGGGCGGCAGCGTCTGGCAACCGCCGCCGGCAAGCAACAGCGATCCGATGGCGACCAGGCGGCTTAGCGAAAACATGGAGGACGCATACCCTGCGAAAGAGGAATGCCGTGATGCTATCCATGCCGCGTCGCGCGATCTTTCCCGGTTTGTATGGAGTTTGTGAAGATCTTTGTCGTGACGCGCGCGACCTCGTCGGCGGCGCGCTCGGTCGGACCGCGTTCGGTCGGGCCGCGCAGGTCAGGCGGCGTTCCAGCTGATCACGAAGCGGGCGCCGCCCAGGGGGCTGTCGGCCACCTGGGCCATGCCGTTGTGCCAGTGCGCCACGCGGCTGACGATGGCCAGTCCCAGCCCCGTGCCGCCCGTGTCGCGCGCCCGGCTTTCGTCCAGCCGGATAAAAGGTTCGAAGATTCGTTCGCGGTCGGCGGGCGGCACGCCGGGTCCGTCGTCGTCCACCGTCAGCACATAGTGCTGCGGGGCCGGGCTGGTCAGCCCGACCTGTACCCGTTCGCCCGCGTGCCGGATCGCGTTTTGCAGCAGGTTGAGCAAGGCGCGCGTCATGTAGCGCGCGTGCAGGTGGACGTCATCCGAGTCGCACCGCGTCACCTCGCAATGCACGCCCAGCAGCTCGGCCTCGAACGCGGCATGCTGCACCACGGCATCCAGCCAGCCGCGCGCGTCCTGCGCTTGTAACGGTACGTCTGCACTCTTGTGCTGCAAGCGCGCATACATCAGCAGTTCCGAAGCCATGCTGTCCAGCTCGGCCACGTCGCTTTTCATGTCCTCGACCAAGCGCTTGCGCGCCTGGGGGTCCGCCTCGCGGTCGATCATGTCCAGCTCGAACGACAGCCGCGCAATGGGCGTGCGCAGTTCGTGCGACACCGCGTTGGTCAGTTCGCGCTGATTGCTGATCAGCGCGGCAATGCGATCCGACATCTGGTTGAACGTATCGCCCAGCCCACGGATGCTGGAATAGCGCGACAGGCGGGCGCGCGCCTGCAAATCGCCCTGCCCCATACGGTGCGCGGCGGTTTTCAGCGCTTCCAGATCGCGCCAGATCGGCAGCGCCCACACCAGCATGAAGCCGCACAGCAGCAAGCCCAGCGCGGTGTAGATGGCCACGATCACCCAGGTGCCGACAAGCGGCTCGGGCGGCATCTTGACCAGCAACCACTGCGCGCCCGGCCCGGGCAGCGCGGACACGAAGCTCATCTGCTTGTCACGCAGAAAGAAGCCGCCCGCCTCGATGATGCGCCGCTCGCCGTCAGTCAGCGCGAAGTCGGGCGAGTTGTAGTCGGCCGGGTCCATCACCCGCAAGGCCAGACCGTAATGCGGGGCCAGGGTATCGCGCACATAGTCGCGGCGCGCCTCGGGCGGCACATTGGCCAATTCCAGCTTCAGGCTGTGCAGCTGCCCGCGCACCGCTTCGCGCGTGTAGTTCGCGGTCTCGGGCTCGAAAAGGTAATTGGCCACCCGATCGACCACTTCGTTCGACAGCACAAAACCGATCGCCAGCACCACGAAGATGCGCAGAACGAACTTAAGCATCGCCGAGCTCGTGCGCCTTCGGAGAAAACAGGTAGCCCTTGCCCCAGACGGTCTTGATACGTGCCGGGTCGCGCGGGTCATCGTCCAGCTTGCGGCGCAGTTTGCTGACGCACACGTCCACACTGCGGTCCAGGCCATTGAATTCAATGCCGCGCACCGCGTTCAGCAGATCGTCGCGCGTCAGCACCTGCCCGGCCTGGCTGGCCAATGCCCACAGCATCTCGAATTCCATGGTCGTCAGATCGACTTCCACCCCGGCAAGGGCGACCGAACGCGTCTGGCGGTCAATCGACAGCGGACCGAACGCCAGTTGATCCGGCTGCGCGTCCGTCTGGTTGCGGCGGCGCATCAAGGCGCGAATGCGGGCCAGCAGCACGCGCGGCTCCACGGGTTTGATGACGTAATCGTCCGCGCCGGACTCCAGCCCCAGAATCTGGTCCAGATCGTCTTCACGCGCGGTCAGCATCAGGATGGGCGCGGAAGAAAACGCGCGCAGGTCGCGGCAAACCTGCAAGCCGTCTCGGCCCGGCAGCATCAGGTCCAGGATGGTGATGGCCGGGTCATGGCGCCGAAACGCTTCCACCGCCTGGTCACCGCGATAGGCCTGGGCGACCTTGAAACCGTGTTGCTCCAGAAACTGCGCAATCAGGCGCGAGAGCTTCGGATCGTCTTCAACTAACAAGGCCTTGATCATGGTGTCGGGACAAGAGGAGATCGGAAGATAACGGACCGGATGGCAATGGCTACCGGGCATTTTTGCCCGGCAAGCATACACCGAATAAAACGGCGCCTCGGCGCCCCCTTCTTGAGGGTGGCAACGCCATGAAAGTGGCCCACGCCGCATCGGAAATGGGGTTTTGAGGCGTACTATCGTTGGTGTTCATGCATGCGCGTAAAGCCATCACTACAAGGCGGGCGGCATGACGCCGTCGCGCACAGCGGCAACCGCGCCGCCCACAACGTCGGGCGGCCTTATCGACCTATTGTGGAGTCGATCATCATGAACACGTCCAGTGGCGAACGCGCCTTTGCCGGACCCATTCCCCAGCTATACGAGCGGTATCTGGTCCCGATGATTTTCGACGGATATGCGCGGGACATAACGCGGCGAGTCGCGGCCCTGGCCCCGTCATCCGTGCTGGAAATCGCCGCGGGCACCGGGGCGGTCACACGCCATCTGGCGGCCCAACTGCCCGCCGGCACCTCTATCGTATCGACCGATCTTAGCCAGCCGATGCTGGAACATGCCATGAGCCTGGGCACGAGCCGCCCCGTCACGTGGCGCCAGGCCGATGCCATGAAGCTGCCCTTTGCCGATGGCGCTTTCGATGCGGTGGTATGCCAGTTCGGCGCCATGTTCTTTCCGGACAAGGCGGGGGCTTTTTCCGAAGCGTACCGGGTGCTGCGGCCAGGTGGCACATTCCTGTTCAACGTGTGGGATCGCATAGAAGACAACGAATTCGCCGACTGCGTCACGCAGGCAATGGCAACGCTGTTCCCGGCAGACCCGCCCCGGTTCATGGTGAAAGTGCCGCACGGCTATTACGACCAGACGCAGATCCGCGGCGCGCTGGCGGCGGGCGGGTTCACCGGGGCCATCACCTTCGATACGATTGCCATGCAAAGCCTCGGCGAGTCACCCCGCAGCGTCGCCGTCGCCTATTGCCAGGGCACGCCGATGCGTGCCGAACTGGAAGCGCGCGACGCCGGCATTCTGGAGAAGGCAACGGACGTTGCCGCTTCGGCGATTGAAGACCGCTTTGGCCCGGCTGGCATCACGGGCAAGATCCAGGCGCACGTCGTTGTGGCGACGCGATAGGCAGTCCCCCGGCGCGTTCGCTCCCCGCGTTCGCCACCCGCGTTCACACCCCTACTCTGCCCTGGCCCCCGACACCTTGACCGTCTCGGCCCACCGTTTGGTTTCGGCCGCGATGAATGCCGTAAATGCTTCCGGCGTCGCGCTGATCGGGTTCAGCGACATCGCGGCGTTGGCTTGCACAACTTCGGGCGTCTTCAACGCCTGGCCGATCGCCTCGTTCATGCGATTGATGATGGCCTGCGGCGTGCCCTTGGGCGCCACGATGCCGCCCCAGGCCACCGCTTCAAAGTTGGGAAACCCGGATTCGGCCATCGTCGGCACGTTGGGCATGGTGGGCAGGCGCTTGGGGCTGGTGACGGCAAACGCTTTCAACGTTCCGTTGTTGATGAACTGCTGGACGCCGTTCACGTTATCGAACATCACGTCGACCCGGCCGCTGACCACGTCGGACAGCGCCATCGACCCGCTTTTGTACGGTACGTGCGTGATATCCAGGGCGCCGACCGCTTTCATCATTTCACCGGTCAGGTGGCTGCCCGAGCCCACCCCGGTTCCCGAGGCGAAGTTCACCTTGCCGGGGTTCTGCTTCACATAGGCCATGAACTCCTGAATTGAATTCGGCTTGAAGTCCTTGCCGGCAACAAGAATATAAGGGTTGTCGAACAGCAAGCCGACGGGTGCGAAGTCTTTGATCGGGTCATAGGGCAGGCTGCGATAGAAGCTGGCATTGACGGCCAAGGTGATGTTGTTGCCAAAGCCGAACGTGTACCCGTCCGGTGCCGCCTTGGCCACCGTGCGGGTGCCCACGATGCCGCCCGCGCTGGCCAGGTTTTCCACGATCACCGGCTGCTTCAGTATTCGCCCGATCTGTTCGGCGACGGGACGCGTCGCCACGTCGGGGCCGGACCCCGCGGCATACGGAATGATGAGCTTGATGGGCTTGTTCGGCCAGGACTGCGCCTGCACGGCCGTCGACAAGGTAAGGGCCAACAGCGCCAAGCATTGGGAAATTTTCATCGGATTCTCCGGGTCTTCTTAAACAGGGCTCATCCCTGCATGATTTGAATCAGGCGCTTCATCCAGGGCGAGTCCGCCTGCCCTGCCGCGATCGCCGGCGCAAAATGATCTCCCGCTAACACCATGGTTTCAACGGGCCGACCCAGCCGACGCAGCTCGGCTTCCATCGTTTGATTGCCCTTGATGATGCGAGGCAGGTCTTCCCGGGCGTATGCCAGCAACATCGGCGGCGTGTCCTGATCCACCCGACACACGGGGCTTGCCGATTCGGCTTCCGCTACGTCGTCCAGCAGGTTCTGATGCGTGCGCTCTTCGCCGCTGCCCGGCGTGCGTTCGGGATACCGGATATCCAGCGGCGCACACAGGGGCAAGCACGCAACGATCGACGACGCGGGAATGCCGTGGCGGTGCAGGCCTTGCGCGCTTAATGCGGCAAGCGTCATCAAATGACCACCGGCGGAATGGCCTCCCACCGCGATGCGAGCGGGGTCTGCGCCATACTCGTGAATGTTCCGAACCACCCACGACAGCGCGGCATGGCAGTCGTCCAATAGCGCCTGCCATTTGAAGTCTGGCGCGAGTCGATACGATATCGAGACAAACGTAATGCCCGCGGCGACCAAGGCAGGAGCCATCAACGCCACCCATTCCTTGTAGCCATTCGTCCACGCGCCGCCATGGGCGAAGACCAGGATCGGGCTGGGTTGCCCCGCTTGTTTTCGGCTTGGGTACACGTCAAGTTTGTGCGCAGCAGTGTCGCCGTACTGAATGTCGGCGATGCGTTCGCAGCGCTGTACCGCCGCAGCCGAAAGCGCCAACGCCGCGCGGGCGTAGTCCTCGGCTTCGGCGGGATACAGCGGAGGCTGGGGGGCAAGATTGGTAAAGCTCATGGCGATCCGCGTTGATTAGCGTGTTTCTACTGCGTGGAGGAATATTCGATGACGCGAACCGCTGCGGTTCAGCGTGTCACTACATTTGCTATCCATTCCGTTAACGGATGGTTGGGATCTTCGAAACCGTAGATTGCGTCAAAGTGATTTCTGCCGTCCTGCATCAGGGTCTGTGCCTGGTTTCCCGCCTGCGTCCACACGCGCGCGAAATCCTGCGACTGCCTGGCGAATTCCGATGGTTCGTCACTACCCCACGAGATGAGAACGGGCGTGGCGCAGGCGCGCACACGATGCTGCGGCGAGTTTCTGCGTATGACGCCATCGTCGATCTGAAGCATCGGCTGAATCGACGACCAGCGAAACGGCTCGATCTCGAACACGCCGCTGACCATGACCGCACCCGCCAGCGGGTCCCGAGGCAGCCCGTACTCGTGTTCCCAATCCGTTTGCAGGCACATCGCGGTCAGATGGCCACCGGCGGAATGCCCCCCCAGCACGACGCGTTTGGGGTCCCCGCCAAAACGTCCGATGTTGCGGATCACCCAAGCCACCGCCGCGCGTGATTGCCGCGTTATCTCGTCGATGCTGACCTTGGGGCAAAGCGAGTAGTTGACGACGACGGTGGTGAAACCTCGTGCACTCAGGCCGCTGGCCACCGTCGAAAACTCCTTGCTGCTCAGGATGCGCCATGCGCCGCCGTGGATGAAGACGAACACAGGGGCGCCGGCCTGCGCAGCCGGAAAAATGTCCACGGTCTCGTCAAGCGTCGGCCCGTAAGGGACGTCAAGGTGCGCAGGCAGGCGCTGTCGTACGTGCTCGCTTTCCGCGACGTAGTGCTTGGCATAGATCATGAAATCAGGAACGGATTTCTCGACGTCGTACTGAGCGTCTATCTCGTCCTGCGTCTTGAAATCGCGATACAAGGTCGGCATATTTCCCCCGGCGCCTATGCGTTGGAATCCATCGGCTTGTACGCCACGGCTTTGATTTCGATGCGCAGCAGCGGATGCGGCAGCTGGTGCACGGCGACGGTGGTTCTGGCGGGGCCGTCGTAGTCGAAGTACTCGGCGTAGACCTCGTTGTAGCCCTTGAAGTCGCCCATATCGACCAGGTACGTAGAGACTTCGACCAAGTCTTTCAGGCTGGCGCCCGCGCTTTCAAGAATCGCCTTGATGTTCTCGATGACGGCGCGCGTCTGCGCGCGGATATCGGCGTCCAGCACGCCCATGGCGTCGGCGTCGGCGCCCGCAAAGCTGTTGTCGGGGCGGCGCGAACTGGTGCCCGATACAAAGAGAAAGTCTCCGGCACGCTTGATGTGCGGGAACTTGCCGCGTGGCTGCGCGCGCCCTTCGATGACGGTGGATGACAGCTTGCTTTGGGCCATGGGTTTCTCAGTCATTGACGGCGTCCGGTGCATCCACGTGAATGCAAACGTTGGTGAGTTCGGAGTAGAAGTTCAAGGAATGCAGCCCGCCTTCGCGGCCGATTCCCGACAGGCCGCTGCCGCCAAAGGGCGTGCGCAGGTCCCGCAGGAACCAGGCGTTGACCCAGGCGACGCCCACATTCATGGACTGCGCGACGCGGTGCGCCTTGTTGACGTTGCTGGTCCAGATGGTGGCCGCCAACCCATACGGCGTCGCGTTGGCGCGACGGATGACTTCTGCTTCCGAATCAAACGGCGTGACGTGGCCGATGGGGCCGAATATTTCTTCCGACACGCATCTGGCGTCATCGGCCAACCCGGCGATCAAGGTGGGCTCGACCCAGAAGCCGCCGTCCAGCGCATTGCCGAAGCTTGGCGTGCCGCCGCCCACGATGAACTGCGCGCCCTCTTGCCGCGCCAGCGCGTAGTAGCTCAGCACCTTGTCGCGATGGGCCGCCGAAATCACCGGCCCCATGTCGGTCGACACGTCCGTGGGATCGCCCAGCTTGATGCGCCGGGCGCGTTCGGCAAGCGCGGCCACGAAGCGGTCGTAGATGGGCCGCTCGACGAAGATGCGCTCGGAGCACAGGCACACCTGGCCGCTGTTCAGAAACGCCGCGCGCGCCATGCCTTCCACGGTTTTCTCGAAGTCGCAGTCGGCGAAGATGATGGCCGCGTTCTTGCCGCCCAGCTCGAATGACACCGGCTTCACGCCGGCGGCGGCGGCGTGCATGATGGCCGTGCCGGTTTTTGATTCACCGGTAAATGTGATGGCACTGATGTCCGGATGCCGGGTGATGAATTCCCCCGCCGAGTTCGGGCCAAAGCCGTGCACCAGGTTGAACACGCCGTCGGGCAAGCCCACCGACTGCATCACTTCGGCAAGCAGCGTCGCGGTGCCCGGTGTTTCTTCGGAGGGCTTGGCCACTACCGCGTTGCCGCACGCAAGCGCCGGCGCGACTTTCCAGCTGAACAAAAGCAGCGGCAGGTTCCACGGCGAAATGATGCCCACCACGCCCAGCGGCTTTCTGACGGCGTAGTTGATGGCGTGGGCGCCGCCCGCCAGTTCGGTGCGAAACGTCTCCAGCGGGGCTGTCTTCAGGATGTCCGCAAAAATACGGAAATTGGCCGCGCCACGCGGGATATCAAGCTTGGACGCCAGCGACACCGGCTTGCCCGTATCGCTGACTTCGGCGTCCAGGAAGTCGTCCGCGCGGCGATCGATCTCGTCGGCGATGCGGTAGAGCATGTCGGCGCGGTCGGCAACCGACGTGGCGCCCCAGCTGCGTACCGCCCGGTGGCCCGCTGCGACCGCCTCGTCGACCATCGCTTGCGTGGCCTCGTGCACGTCGGCAAAGCGAACGCCCGTTGCCGGGTTGATGCCGGCAAACCGCTTCTGGCTGTCTTGGAACCGGCCATCAATGAAATTTCTGTACTGCTTGAACACGACTGCTCCTTGGCAAATAAGGGCTGGCCTGGCCGGCCCTTCGGAAACACGCTACTGGAGCTTGAACTCCACGACAGCGCCGCCGCTGCCGTATAGCGGTGCATACCCATGCACGATTGCCTGCTTGAAAGTTCCGCCCATCGCGCCCAGCAGCCAATGGAACTGCTTGAGGCCCATGTCCGGATGCGCTTCTTTGGCATAGTCGGGCAGGCTTGCGCGCAGGGCTTGGACGTCGCCGCTTTCCATCAGGGCAAGCAGGCGCCGGTTCCACGTGTCATCGGCGTCGGAAAGAATGTGGTCTTCCTGAAGGTCGATGGTTTCGCGGAACATGCTGTTGGACAGGCCCCCGATTCCCACCACCGCCACACGCTTGTCCTGTAAGGCGGACGCGGCGATGGCGCCCAGCTGCTCGGTCTGCTCGGGGCTGTGATAAAGATTGTTGGCGGCGATGACGACGGGAAGCGCCGGCGTACCGAAGTTCATCAGCGTGGTCACGGTGATCGTGCCCGTGTCGATTGGAAACTGGTCATAGTCGACGCCGCGTGTCTTGATGCCGGCGTCATTGCAAGCCTGCACGCAGCGGTGCGCCAGGGCGGCATCCGAATAGATGTCGAACGCCTGCTCGCCGAACTCGTGCCAGTTTTCATCGACATGCAGGCCGGTACTGCGCGCCCGGGTGATCCACAACTGGTCCAGCACGGCGAACCATTGCGTCGAATAGACCAGCACGCAATCGGGTTTGGATTCGGCCAGCGATTTGCCTGCTTGCGCCAAGGCGTCTCGAAGGCGGCCCCACGGCGCCACGTCGGGGCGCAACTGCGGCAGCGGACTGCCCGGTACAAGAAACGCGGATACGATGCTCATGTCATTCCCCTTTTTCTTTTGCAGACGGTGCAATCAGGCGGCCTGGGCAGCCGGCGCCAGGCGTGAAAGGCCCGCGTCCTGAAGGTTCCATTCGATCACCGCGTTGCCGGTGCCGATGACGGTGCCGTAGCCATGCAGCTTGCCGGCCAGCTCGGGATAACCCATTGCGGCATGCATCCAGGTGAAGGCGCCGGACTTCACTTCGGCGAACGCTTCATCGATAAACTGCGGCAACAGCTGGAAGGTCTCTTGCATGCGGCCTTGCCGCATCAGGTTGATCATGCGCACGTCCCACTTGTAGCCGTCATAGCGTTCGGGGTGCTCTTTGGTCATGTCTTCGGGCAGCTCCGGCTCTTCATGAAAATGCCAGTGAGACAAGGTGTTGCTGGCGAGCAGGACGGCGCGGCGTCCGGTTTTGCGGATGGCCTCGCGCGTGGCCCGGCCCAGCAAGTCCATCTCGCCCTGCCCTTCCTTGGTGTTCAGGAAATACGGCGTGTTGTTGGCGGATATCCCCACCACGGGAATGTCCCATTGCGGCCGCACCATGTGCAGCGTGGTGATCGTGCCGTAGTCCGGACGGAACTTCGGGTTGCGCATCATCTTGCTGACCAGCCCCAGGTTGGCGGCCTCTGCACAGCAGGCCTCGGCCAGTTCGACATCCACGTTCATGCCGAAGTCGTAGCGGAAGATGTTGGGAAAGATGGGGTCGACGGATCGTCCCGCCAGTCTGGGCACGCCAAGAAAGTGGTGCCCTACCTGCGTGATCCAGTGCGGGGAATGGACCAGCAGCACGTCCGGCTTCAGGCGTTCGATGCTTTCGCGTGCGTGCTCATACGCCCAGCGCAGCGGCTCCCAGCCGCCTTCAGAGCGCGGCTCGTTCTGGGGCGGGTTTTCGCCATAGACCAGATGAGGCGGATGGGGCGCCAGGAAGCCGGAGAGAATTTGACCTTCGCTCATGGTGAAGCTCCTTACCTTGACAGTTGAAGCCCACCTCGGTCGCGGCATCCGGCGGGGTGGCTTTATAAGACGTATGCGTACTATCGTAGGGCGGAGCGACACGGCAAGAAACGCGTGATTACCCTATATTTATTGCCTCAGAATGATCAGATGAGTGTTTGAAACGCGCCTATCTTGTACGTGTACGTGTTATTGTAACTACGCAGGGACCCATCCTAATCGCGACAACGACCGTAGAAAACTCCATCACAATGGCCCGATCACCTACCTCCAAGACAGCCCAACCCACGTCCGCCCGCACGTCAGCGCCGGCGGGCGTTTCGCTATCGGCCGCCGAGGCGCAAGTCGAATCCCTGCTGCGAAATTTCCGCCTTGAAGAGGTGCCGTCGCATCTGCTGCGGCGCGCGCACTTCAAGGCCGAGGAAATCTTCGCGGCGACGTTTGCGGGCGAAGGGGTAACGCCCCGGCAAAAGGCCGCCTTGGTGCTGCTTTACCAAGAGCCCGGCCTTAGCCAGAATTCCCTGGCGGAGCGCTTGGCCATGGACCGCAACACCGTTGCTGAAATGGTCAGGCGCATGCATGGCGGCGGGCTGATAGAACGCCGGCCGTCACCCACGGATGCCCGCGCTAACCAGCTGTATGTCGCGCCGGCCGGCTTGGAGCTGCTGTGCAGGGTGATGCCGCGCGATGTGGTGGTGGAAGACCAATTGCTGGCTCGGCTGCCCGAGGAATACCGTGGCCTGTTCGTCAAATGCCTGCGCATGATTGCCGAGTCCGGTACCGAGACAGAGGCGTCAAAGCCCGATTGATCGGAGCGCCGTTGGGCGTGACCGACGCGCGTCTGCGTCTGCCGGCCGTCAGCACGATTGTCGGCCCGCTTTTCAGCCCGCGTTTCAGTCCGCTCTTCAGTCCGCTTTTCAGCCCCACTGTCAGCCGCCTGACAGGCAGCCGCGCAGGGCTGCCGCTACACTCTCGGAATCCCGCATCCATGGTCGCCGGGCCAGCCCCGCGCCAGTGGCAAGGCGGTCGGCAGACGGCCAAGTTCCCACCGTTCCTTCATGTCGCACTCTGATTCGTTCAATCTGAAGCGCATCGCCGTTCCGGCGTTCGGCCCGTCGCTGCTCTACGGCATCAGCAACGGCGCCATCCTTCCCGTTATCGCACTGACCGCGCGCGACCACGGCGCGTCGGTGGCCACTGCCGGCCTGATCGCCGCGTTGATCGGGGTGGGTTCGCTGCTGTCCAACATTCCGTCCGCCCTGATCACCGAACGCTTCGGCGAGAAGCGGGCCATGGCGGGCGCGGCACTGTTGAGCGTGATGGGCCTGGCGCTGGTGATCGGCCTCCCGCACCTGTGGGTGCTGGGGGTGGCCATGCTGATGCAGGGCTGCGCGCAGTCGGTGTTTCAGCTGGCGCGCCAGAGTTACATGATTGAAGTCGTGCCGCTGGCCTATCGCGCGCGGGCGTTGTCCACGCTGGGCGGCACCACGCGGATCGGCACCTTTATCGGCCCCTTCGCGGGCGCGGCGCTTATCCATTTCGTGGGGCTGGACGGCGCCTATTGGATTGCCATCTGCGCCATGCTGGGCGCGGGGCTTATCGCGATCAAGGCGCCCGACATCGAACCCTCGGGCAGCGCGCACAAGGGCGGCCCGCGAGCCCGCATCGGCGAGGTGGCGCGCGACCATCGCGGCGTGTATGCCACGTTGGGCGTGGGCGTGATGCTGATCAGCGCGCTGCGCGCGTCGCGCCAGGTGGTGATCCCGCTATGGGCCGATCATCTGGGCCTGGATGCCGCCACCACGTCGCTGGTGTACGGCTTGGTGGCCGCGGTGGATATGTCGGTGTTCTATCCGGCGGGCAAGGTGATGGACCAGCGCGGCCGCCTGTGGGTGGCGCTGCCCTGCACGTTGCTGATGGGTTTGAGTCTGATGGCAATCCCGCTGACCGGCGGCGTGGCCAGCTTCATCCTGGTGTCGGCGCTGCTGGGCTTTGGCAACGGCATCGGGTCCGGCATTGTGATGACGCTGGGCGCCGACGCCGCGCCGCCCGGCGCGCGCACGCAGTTCCTGGGCATCTGGCGCTTCATGGCGGACCTGGGCGCCAGCGGCGGGCCGGTGGCACTGTCGGTGCTGACCGCCTTGGTATCGCTGGGCGGCGCATCGTTCGGCGTGGGCACGCTGGGGCTGGTGGCGGCCGGGGTGTTCTGGCGCTGGCTGCCCCGGCGCGCGCAGGGTTGAGCTTGTTCGCGCCCTGAAGCGGGGATGCAGGCTTGTGATGTCGGGGCGATCAAGTCGGCGGATCGTCCCTATTCTGCGTCTCTGATCGCGTCGCTGCCTGCGCTGCTGTCTGCGCTTTTGCCTTCGTTGCCGACTTCGCTGTTGCCTTCGTTGCCGCCGGTGCCCCTGCCGCCTGTGCGCCGGCCGCCGGTACGCCCGCCGCCGGTGCGCCGGCCGCCGGTGCGTACTGCCCCATCAGCGCCACCACCCAATCGATGAACACCCGTAGCTTCGTGCTGACGTGCCGGTTGGGCGGAAATGCAATGGTCAACGGCATCGGGTCCAGCCGCCAGTCCGGAAACAGCGGCGTCAATTCGCCCGTCGCCACATGCGGCTCGGCCATGTATTGGGGCAGCCACAATACCCCCATCCCCGCCAGCCCCGCCGCCAGGTACGCGTTGCCGTCATCCACCGCCAACACATAGCGCCCATGCACCCGCACATGCTCGTCGCCGCGATGCATGGCGTAGGGAAACGCCTTGCCCAGCCGCTGCCACAGGTAACCGACCACGCGGTGATGCGTGTTTTCCAAGTCGTGCGGATGCGTGGGGTGGCCGGCGCGCTCCAGATAGCTGGGCGCGGCGTACACCGCCAATTGCAGATCGCCCACGCGGCGCGCCGTCAGCGACAGGTCGGTCAGCTCGCCGCCCCGAACCACGCAGTCCACGTTGTCGGCGATGACGTCGACGATGCGGTCGCTGACGCCCATGTCCAATTGAATGTCGGGGTATTGCGCGTGAAACGACGGCAGCGCGGGGATCAGCACCATGCGGGCAAGCGGGCTGGGCACGTCGACTCGCAAGCGCCCCCGGGGCAATGCCGAGGCCACCGACAGGCTGGTCTCGGCATCATCCATGTCAGCCAACAGCTTGATGACGCGCTCGTAATAGGCCGCGCCGTCGGCGGTCACGTTCACCCGTCGCGTGGTGCGGTTGAACAGTCGCACACGCAGGCGCGCCTCAAGCTGCTGCACCAGTTGCGTCACGGTGGTCTTGCTGATGTGCAGCGTTTCGGCCGCCTTGGTGAAGCTGCCGGCCTCCACCACGCGGGCAAACGCCTGCATTGCATCGAAACGGTCCATCGTCGGCCCCCGCCGGTTGAAGAATGTTTGGATTCTACAAACAGTGATGGACAAGCTTGCGCGTTTATCGGCCGTGGGCGCGTCGTTACAGTGAACCCATCGCTAACGACGGGCCATGCCGGCCCGATTCAAGGAGCTTTCTATGACGACGCGAGACCCCGTTTTTCCGCCTGACCGCCACGCGCTGTACGCGCGCCACCGGTATTCGCCCGCCATCCGGTCCGATGGCTTTCTCTTTGTTTCGGGGCAGGTGGGCAGCCGCGCGGACGGCACGCCAGAGCCCGAGCTGGATGCGCAGGTGCGGCTGGCGTTTGACAACCTGAACGCCATTCTCAAAGCGGCGGGCTGCACGTTCGACGATGTGGTGGATGTGACCGTCTTCATGGTCGACCCGCAATCGCACTTCGAACGGATCTGGACTGACGTGGTGCCGCAATACTGGGGCCAGGCGCCGTATCCCACCGCGACGGCCGTGGGCGTAACGTGGTTAAGCGGCTTTGACTTCGAGATCAAGGTGATTGCGAAACTGCCTGAAGGGTCGTAAGGCGACCCCGGAGCGGGCAATACCGGGTTTACGGCAACCGCGGCTGGGCACGTTTGGCGATATCATGGCAAAAAAATCGAGCCGCCTCGCGCGCCGCCAAGGAGACTTCCCGCTTGTCCGCAGGCCCGCACACGCCCAACGCGCAACCCTTCCCCACCTTTGAAACTTCCGATTTCTCGGGCGAGGGTTCGTTCTACTTCGATCTTGTCCGCCTGCAGGACCGCGACGATATCCCGCGCGGCTTCCTGCATCGGCACAACTACTACCACTTGCTCTGGATGAGCCAGGCCAGCGGCACCCACATGCTGGACTTCGAGCAGCACGAGGTGCGCGACCACTCGGTATTTTTTCTGTCGCCCGGCCAGATCCACGCCTGGACCTCGTCCGTCAAGCCGCGCGGCTACGTGTTGAATATCAGCACGGACTTCTTCGCCCACATGTTCCCGCGCGCGGACGACATCGCCAAGTTTCCCTTTTTTCACCTGGCGGGCGGCTCGCCGGCCATCTATCTGTCGCGCGAACAGCACGACGGCATGCTGCCGCTGCTCAATGAAATCGAACGCGAAACGCGCGACCGCCAGACCGGGCGCTTTGACGTGGTGCGTTCGTACCTGCTGATCCTGCTGACGCAGCTGCGCCGCCTGTACCCGGCCGACGAGCGCGAGACCACCGCCGGCCCCAGCTATTCGCTGGCCAAGCGGTTCACCATGCTGATCGAAGAACACTATCTGGACTTCGACGCCATCCGCCAATACGCCGACGCGCTGTGCGTCAGCGAACGCCAGCTTAACGATGCCGTCAAGCGCAGCGTGGGGCGCACCGCCAGCCAGCTGGTGCAAGAGCGCGTTGCGCTTGAGGCCAAGCGCCTGCTTAGCAATACGGGCCTTGGCATCGCCGAAATTGCGTTTCAGCTGAACTTCGAAGACCCCTCGTACTTCGCCCGCTTCTTCAAGAAACACACCGGCAGCACCGCGGGCGATTTCCGCAAGAAGTACGACCGCCCCATCGGCTGACGGCCGCGCGGGCAACGCGCGAAAAAGTGCAATACAAGCTCTGATCTGTCCTAACGCGCCCGCCGCCAGGCTGCGTACAGTTCATCCAGACCCAAACCCGCCGCCTTGCGGCCTGATTGAAACTGCGATGAACGACACCCCAACATTGATGACGGGCGGCCAGCATGTGGTGCGCGCGCTGCTGCAACACGGCGTGGACACGGTATTCGGCGTGCCCGGCGAAAGCTATCTGGACGTGCTGGACGCGTTGTACACGGAACGCGAGCGGATACGCCTGGTGTCTTGCCGGCACGAAGGCGCGGCCTCGTTCATGGCCGAGGCGCACGGCAAGCTGACCGGCCGACCGGGCATCTGCATGGTCACGCGCGGCCCCGGCGCGACCAACGCCAGCATCGGCGTGCAGACGGCGTTTCAGGACTCCACGCCGCTTATCGTGCTGGTGGGCCAGGTGGGCAACGACATGGTCGAGCGCGAGGCGTTCCAGGAAATCGATTACCGGCGCATGTTCGGCCAGTTCACCAAATGGGTGGCGCAGATCGACAGCGCCGCGCGCGTCACCGAATACCTGAACCGCGCGTTCACGGTTGCGGTGTCTGGCCGGCCCGGCCCCGTGGTGTTGGCGCTGCCCGAGGACATGCTGACCGAGCTGGCCGCGCCGCAGGACTGCGGCACGATCCAGTTTCCGCAGGCGCATCCGGCGCCCGACGCGCTGGCCGACATGCGCGCCCTGCTGGCCCGCGCGCAGCGGCCACTGATGATAGTGGGCGGGTCCGGATGGACCGACGCCGGCCTGGACGCCCTGGCCCGCTACGCCGGCCGCAATGGCTTGCCGGTGGCGTGCTCTTTTCGCCGGCAGGATCTGTACGACAACCACCACCCGCAATACGTGGGCGAGGTGGGCATAGGCGTCAACCCGGAACTGGCTGACGCCGTGCGCAACGCCGACGTGATCCTGGCGGTGGGCGCGCGCCTGGGTGAAATGGTGACGGGCGGCTATACGCTGCTGCAATCTCCCGTGCCCAGGCAGACGCTGATCCATGTGCTGGCCAGCCCCGAAGAGCTGGGGCGGGTGTATCAGCCCACCCTGAAGATACCGTCGGGCCTGGACGCCTTCGCCCACGCAGCCGCCGCACTGGAGCCGGTGGACGCCGCCCCGTGGCGCGGCTGGCTGGAGGGGCTGCGCCAGAGCTACCAGCGCTATACGGAACCGCCCGCCACCGATCTGCCCATGGACCCGGCGCGTGTCATCGTTGCCCTGCGCGAAGGGCTGGACGCGCGCGCCATCCTGACCAACGGCGCGGGCAACTACAGCGCCTGGGCGCATCGCTATTACCGTTTCAGCCACCCGCGCACCCAGCTTGCGCCCACCAGCGGCGCGATGGGCTACGGCGTGCCCGCCGCCATTGCAGCCAAGCTGCGCCACCCCGAACGGCAGGTTGTCTGCCTGGCGGGCGACGGCTGCTTTCTGATGACCTCGCAGGAGCTTGCGACCGTCAAGCAGCACCGCCTGGCCGTCGTCTTCATCGTGTTCAACAACGGCATGTACGGCACGATCCGCATGCATCAGGAAAAGAACTACCCGGGCCGGACCATCGGCACGGACCTTTGCAACCCCGACTTCGTGACCTACGCGGAATCGTTCGGCGTGCCGGCCGAACGCGTGGACAGCCACGAAGGCTTCGCGCCCGCCTTGACGCGGGCGCTGGACAGCGGGTCGCCCTATCTGATCGAACTTTGTCTGGACCCCGAGGTGATCACGCCCCGGGCCACCCTGACGAGCCTGCGCAAACAAGCGCAGCTTGCCGCTTCCTGACGTTCAGGATCGGATTGCCGCGCAGCAGTCGCAAGAACGGCGCGCGGCGACCCCATAAAAAATATCCACACCTGGAGAGAGACTATGAATACCCCCCTGCCCGCCCTGCGGCGGCTGGCCGTGGCCGCGATGCTGGCCGCCTCGACCCTTGGCGCTGCATCGTTCGCGGCATCCTCCGACACCGCCTCCGCCTACCCCGAGCGGCCCTTGCGCATCATCGTGCCCTTCGCCGCCGGCGGCGCCACCGATGTGATTGCGCGCACCGTGGCGCAGTCCATGTCCACCCGCCTGGGCCAGCCGGTGGTGGTGGAAAACAAAGCGGGCGCCAACGGCAACATTGGCGCCGTCATGGCCGCGCGCGCCGAGCCGGACGGCTATACGCTGCTGATGGCCACGTCCAGCCATGCCATCAATTCCACGCTGTATCACAAGCTGGACTACAGCTTGACGGGCGACTTCGCCGGCCTGTCGAACCTGGCGTCGGTGCCCTTGCTGCTGGTGGTGAACCCGTCGGTGCCGGCCAAGACGCCGGAAGAACTGGCCGCCTACGCCAAGGCGAGCGGCAACCGCGTGAACTACGCCTCGGGCGGCACGGGCACGGCATCGCACCTGGCGGGCGCCCAGTTCAATTCACTGGCCGGCGCGCAGATGACGCATGTGCCCTACAAGGGCGGCTCGCAGGCGCTGAATGACCTGATGGGCGGCCAGGTCCAGATCATGTTCGCGAATCTGCCCGAAGTGCTGTCGCAGGTCCAGGCCGGCCGCTTGCGGCCCATCGCCGTCACCGGCAAGCAGCGCCATGCGGCGTTGCCGGACGTGCCGGCGTTTTCTGAAACGTCCTACCCCGCCATGAACGCCCGGTCCTGGTTCGGCCTGTTCGTGCCGGCAGCCACGCCCGCGCCCGTGGTGGAAAAGTTGTCGCAGGCCATCACCCAGGGCGTGGCCGACCCCGCCGTGCAGGACAAGCTGAAAGGGCTGGGCGCCGATCCGGTCGGCGACGGCCATGCCGCGTTCCAGCAGTACGTGAACCAGGAAGTCGATCGCTGGAGCGTGCTGGTGAAACAGTCCGGCGCCACGGCGGACTGACGATCGATCAGGTCCTGCAATGCGCGTTGCAACCCGCATTGCCCCCTTCGCAATCCCCATTGCAATCCCCATCGCAACCCCTCAAAGGAAACACCATGCTTTACGACGTACGGACCTACACCTGCCGCGCCGGCACCATCAAGAAGCACCTGGCGCTTTATGCAGAGCACGGCTATGCGGTGCAAAGCCGCCACCTGGGCAAGCCGCTGGCCTACATGCAGACCGAGACGGGCGACGTCAACAGCTACATGCACATCTGGGTCTATGACAGCGCCGCCGACCGCGAAGCCAAGCGCCTGGCGCTGCAAAAAGACCCCGCCTGGGCCGGCTACCTGACCAAGAGCGCCGAGGCCGGCTATCTGATCCGCCAGGAAAACCGGCTGATGACGCCCACGGCGTTCTTCCAGCCTTGATGGCCCAAGGCCCAGGCCAAGGGCCAAGGGCCAAGGACCGTCCTCGGCGGCGCAACGCGCGGTTGAGCCGCAACGGGCGGGAAGAAAAAATTCGGACATAATTATTGCCCTGGCACCCCGGCAGTCGCCTTGCGCCCGCCGCCCGCCCTGGCCTATCCGTGCCCGATTTTTCCATGAACCTTGCCCGCATCGACCTCGTCACCCTTGCCTTGTTTGTTGCCGTTGCGCGCCAGGGCAGCATCTCGGCCGGCGCGCGCCAGTCGCATCTGGCGGTTGGGGCGGCCAGCAAACGCATTTCCGACCTGGAGGCCGCCCTGGGCACCGCGCTGCTGTACCGCAACGCCGCCGGGGTAGAGCTGACCGACGCGGGCCAGGCCTGCCTGGTCCACGCGCTTCGTGTGTTGCAGGAAGTCGAGCAGATGACGGGCGCGCTGTCGGACTTTGCCCAAGGCGTGCGCGGGCAGGTTCGCATTGCCGCCAATACCTCGTCGCTGACGCAGTTTCTGCCCGAAGACCTGGCCGCCTTCATGGACGGGCACCCGGCCGTGCGCATTGACCTGGAAGAGCAGAACAGCAGCGACATCGTCACCGCCGTGCTGGAGAACCGCGCCGATATCGGCGTATTCGCCGACCGGACGGCGGCCGAGGGGCTGTCGACCTTTCCGTATCGGCTGGATGAACTGGTGCTGATCGTGCCGCAGCGCCATCCGCTGGCCGCCGAGGTGCAGGTGGCGTTTGCCGACACCTTGGCCTACGACTACGTGGGCCTGCCGCCCGCCACGTCGCTAGCCACCCGCTTGTCCGAAGAAAGCGGTCGCCTGGGCCGGGCAATGCGGCTGCGCATCCAGGTGCGCAGCTTTGACGCGATCTGCCGCATGGTCACGGCCACGGGCGGCGTGGGCATCCTGCCGCGCATCGCGGCCGAGCCGCATGCGCGCTCGATGCCGCTCAAGCTGATCCCCCTGACCGACGAATGGGCGCGCCGCTGGCTGCTGCTGGGCGTGCGCGATGCCGACACGCTGACCGTGGGCGCCCGCCTGTTGCTGGCGCATCTGCGCGGCGACCACTAAGGCGGCGACCACTAAGGCGGCGATCAAGAAGGCGGCGACAAAGAAGGCGGCTGCCGCTGCGGGTTTGCCCGGGGTTTCTCGTTCCAGGAATACCCCTTTCCCCGATTGTCCATTCCGCTTCCCGCCGCTTCGCGGGCACACTGCCGCCTGTCAATCATCAATATCAAGCGTTGCCAAGGAGGCGAAATGGCTGGGCAGATTCTTGCTGGCATCCGCGTGCTGGAGCTGGGCCAACTGATAGCAGGGCCGTTCGCCGCCAAGACCCTGGCGGATTTTGGCGCGCAGGTCATCAAGATCGAACCCCCCGGGCAGGGCGACCCGCTGCGCAAATGGCGCTTGCTGCACGAAGGCACGTCGGTGTGGTGGGAAGCGCAGTCGCGCAACAAGCAGTCGGTGTGTGTGGACCTGCGCCAGCAGGAAGGCCAGGACATCGTGCGTCTGTTGGCGCAACAGGCCGACGTACTGATCGAGAACTTTCGCCCCGGCACCCTGGAAAAATGGGGCTTGTCCTGGGAAGCCCTGCATGCGCTGAACCCGCGCCTGATCATGCTGCGCATCTCGGGCTACGGCCAGACCGGCCCCAAGGCGCGCGAACCGGGCTTTGCCGCCATCGGCGAAGCCATGGCGGGGTTGCGCTACCTGAACGGCGAGCCGGGTCGCGCGCCGGTGCGCGCCGGCCTGTCGCTGGGCGACACCATCGCGGGCTTGCATGGCGCGCTGGGCGTGATGATGGCGCTATACCAGCGCGATGCGCGTGGCGGCGTCGGCCAAGTGATCGATGCGGCGCTGTACGAAAGCCTGTTCAACCTTAGCGAAAGCCTGCTGCCCGAATATTCCGTGTTCGGCGCCGTACGAGAGCCCGCCGGGGCCGCGCTGCCGGGCATTGCACCGTCCAACGCCTATCCCTGCCAGGACGGCTACGTGCTGATCGCCGGCAATGGCGACGCCATCTACACCCGGCTGATGGCGCGCATCGACCGCGACGACCTTGGCCAGGACCCGGCCTTGGCGCACAACGACGGCCGCGCCCGCCGGGTTGCCGAGATCGACGCCGCCATCGGCGCATGGACGCAGGCGCGGCTGATCGACGACGTGTTGGCCGCCATGCGCGAAGCCGACGTGCCGGCCGGTCGCATCTATTCCGTGGCGGACATTGCCGCCGACCCGCACTACCGCGCCCGCAATGCCATCACCACCGTGCAATCGGCCGCGGGCGTGCAAGTGGAAATGCCGGCCGTCTTTCCGTATCTGTCCGCCAATCCCGGCGCGGTGCGCGAACGCGCGCCCACGCTGGGCGAGCACACCGATGCCGTGCTGGCGCAGGCGGGTTTGTCGAACGAACAACGCGACGCACTGCGCGCCAAGGGAGTGATTGCATGAACGCCGGCCCCGCCAAGATCGAGATCAACGAAGTCGGCCCGCGCGACGGCCTGCAAATTGAAAAGAACCTGGTCGCCACCGATGACAAGGTCGCCTTTGTGGACGCCCTGTCCGACTGCGGCTTTGCGCGCATCGAAGTCACCAGCTTTACCTCGCCCAAGGCCATCCCCGCGCTGGCCGACGCCACGGAGGTGATGCGCCGCATTCGCCGCCGCCCCGGCGTGATCTATACCGCGCTGGTGCCCAACATCCGCGGGCTGGAACGCGCGTTGGAAGCGGGCACCGATGAGATGAACCTGGTCATGTCGTGCAGCGAGACGCACAACCGCGCCAACCTGCGCATGACGCGCGATCAGTCGCTTGCGGAACTGTCGCAGGTGCTGGCCGCCGCCGCCCGCAGCGGCACGCCGTGCAACGTGTCGCTGTCCACCGCCTTCGGTTGCCCGTTTGACGGTGACGTGGCCGTGGACCAGGTGCTGGACCTGGCCGCACGGCTGGCGGACGCGGGCGCCACCGGCATCACGCTGTGCGACACCACCGGCATGGCGTATCCGACGCAAGTGGCCGCGTTGTGCGAACAGGCGTCCGCGCGCCTGCCCGGTGTGGCGCTGACCGTACACCTGCACAATACGCGCGGCATGGCGCTGGCCAACGCGATGGCCGCCTGGCAAACCGGCATCACCCGCTTTGACGCGGCGGCCGGCGGCCTGGGCGGATGCCCGTACGCGCCCGGCGCCAGCGGCAACGTCAACACCGAAGAACTGGTGCACATGTTCGCCTGCATGGGCGTGGACACCGGCGTGTCGCTGGAGCCTTTGCTGGCTATCGTGCGCGGCTTGCCCGCGCTGGTGCAGCGCGACCTGAGCAACGCCCTGCTGCAAGCAGGGCCACGTTTGGCAACCCATGCCGCGCCCGCCTGGCTGGCTGAGAGATTTCCGCAGTAGCGGTGATGCAGTGAAGTACGACGCAGCGCGGCCCAAAACCCGCAGCCGTTTCATCCGTTTGTTTTGACCACACCTATAAAAAAGCAAGGAGACATCCCATGACATTGCCCAGCCTGCCCACCCTCCTGCGCGCCGGTATCGCCGCCGCGCTAGCCCTCGGCGCCAGCGCAGCCAGCGCGCAAGCGGACTTTCCCAATCGCCCCATCACGCTGATCGTATCGGCCGCGCCCGGCGGCACCACCGACATTGCCGCCCGCCTGATCGCCCAGCCCCTGGGCACGGCGCTGGGCCAAAGCGTCGTCGTCGAGAACAAGCCGGGCGCCTCCGGCGGCATCGCCGCGCAGGCAGTCGCCCGCGCCAAGCCCGACGGCTATACGCTGCTGCTGCAATACTCGGGCTTTCAGGTCATCACGCCCCACGTGACGCCTGCCGCCGGCTGGGACCCCATCAAGGACTTCGCCCCCGTCGCCAACGTGCTGTCGGCGCCGCAAGTCGTGGTGGTGCGCCCGGACCTGCCCATCAACTCGCTCAAGGAACTGGTGGCCTACGCCAAGGCCAACCCGGGCAAGCTGAACTACGCGTCATCCGGCAACGGCTCGCTGCAACAAGTGGCCACCGAACTCTTGAACCAGATGGCCGGCACGCAGATCACGCACATCCCGTACAAGGGCACCGGCCCCGCGCTGAACGACCTGCTGGGCGGCGCCGTGGACATGACCATCACCACGCCCCCGCCGCTGCTGGGCCAGATCGCCGCCGGCAAGCTGCGCGCGCTGGCCGTCACCGGCAACACCCGCCTGCCGTCCCTGCCCAACGTGCCCACCGCCGCCGAAGCCGGCTACCCCGACCTGATCGTGTCATCGTGGTTCGCCATGTACGCGCCCAAGGACACGCCCGCGCCGGTCGTCGACAAGATCGCCGGTGAAATCCAGAAGATCATGAAGACCGACGCCTTCCGCCAGAAGGCCGCGGAGCAAGGCGCCGAAGCCATCTTCATGGGGCCGAAGGAACTGGGCGCGTATACCCAGTCGGAACTGGACCGCTGGGGCAAGGTCGTCAAGGCCGCGAACATCACGGCGAATTGATTGGGGGGGCCTGGTTCCTGGTTCCTAGTTCGCCACGAGACTCTGGGCGCTTTTTTTCTGCTGCTGACCGTAATGCTGGGACAGGGGCAGCCACAGCTTGAACAGCGTGCCGCCCGGCAGTGGCTGCCAGGCGCACCGCGCCCCAAGTACCGTCACTCGATTGCGTATATTCGCCACGCCCCGCCGCCCCGGCAATGCCACCTCGGGCGGCGGTGGCATGAACGGTCGGCCGTTGTCCTGCACGCACACCCACACGCCGATCTCTTCCGTGCCGCACACGGCGGCCGTCGCTTCGGCGGTGGTCACGGTGATCTCCGTCGCGTCGCTGTGCTTGACGATATTGGTCAGCACCTCTTGCAGGATACGCAGCACGTGTAGCGCGCTTTGCGCGTCGAGCCACTGCAATGGCGGCAGATCGCTCATCCGCCAACGCAGCGCGATCCCGGCCCCGGTCAACCTCGGCCCCAATCGAAAGCGCAAGGCCCCCAACAAGGCCAACAGGTCGGCATCGGTGCTTTCCAGGGAATCGATGGCGATCTTCAGGTCGTCGATGCATTCCCGCAGAACCTGAGCGATGTCCAGCGGCGTGCGCCCCAGCTCTACCTGGCGCAGCGCGCTCATCAGAGAAGAGCCCACGCCATCATGCATTTCGCTCATCAGGCGTTGACGTTCGTTCAATAGCGTCTGCTCGCGCTCCGCCACGCGCAGGCGCTCGTGCGCCTGGACCAGTTCGCGCTCTTGTGCGGCCAATTGCTCGGCCAGCACCGCGCGGGCGCGCGCAGCCACGGCCAGCGCACGGGTGTAGCGCGTGAACGCGACATAGACGAACAGGGTGAGCAAGCCCAGATTCACATACGGCGTCAGGTATATGCCTTCCATGTCCGTCTTGAAGCTCTGCATGCGCAGGTCATGCCACGCCATCAGCAACGACACGGGCCCCCATGCAGCCAGCAGCACATTGGCGCGGCTGCGTTCATGCCAGGCGTTGGCCGTGGCGGCATAGATCTGCGCCAGCGCCGGCGGCAGAATTGCCAGGCGCTGCACGGCCAGAATCCCGGGACGATCCGCCCACCAACAGGGCAGCGTCGCGACGACGACAACGGCCCAGTACACCAGCAGGACGCGGCCCAAGCGCGGGCGCGGGCGATGCTGCACCATGCCAAGGAAATGAAATCCGCAGACGGGTACGGTCACCATGCCCATCAACGTCATCCACGAGAACCAGGCGAAGCTCATGGACAGGCCCGCATCGTCCACCAGGAACAGCAAGGCTGCCAGCGCCTGCGCCACCGCCATGCAAAAGAAAAGCGCGAACGGCCACGCGCCGCCGGCAGGCGCCAGGCTGGTGTCGCGACGGCGATTCGTGCGCAGCCAGATGGCGATGCCCAAGGCAAAGAATCCCAGCAGCAGGAAAGAGCCACGCCAATAGGTCGGCAGCGCCGTCTGCAGAAAAGTGCGCCAGCGCCAGGACGGCAGCAAGTCGGCGGTCGGTCCGATCCACATCGACGACAGCGCGCCACCCGTATTGGGCTGGTTGGCCACGCGCACGTACACCCATGCATCCTTGCCCGGGTGCAACAGGCCGCCCAGATCCACCCACAAAGGGTGATTGAAGTTGTTCCACGCGCGGTCGCCACGTGATTGCCAGGCGCGCTGCCCGTTCACGTATACCGCCAGCGTGCCGGTTGCCTGCCAGCGCGCGGCGTATAGCCGCAGCCGCGGCGTCGTGAAGGCCGTGGCAGGAATGTGCATGCGGTACCACTGCACTTGGGCACGGTCCGCCGATCCCGGCGCGGCTAGCGGCCACGGCGTTCGCGGCCGGGCATGCGGCAGACTAACCGGCTGCCAGTCGGCGTCGGCGGCATTCATGGCACTGTCCCCGGCGTCCAGTTCAGCCATCGAAGGCGGCTGCATCCACGTGGTGCTCGATGACGGCCACATCTGCGCTTCAGTGATATGGAGCACGGGCGATTGGGCTTGCGCCAGCCCACAAACGGCAAGCAGAAGAAGGCCAAGCATTAACCTCAGCGCGGCGTCCCAGCTGCCCATGGCCACCCAAGTCCGCGCCCCCCCGGGCAGATCAATCCTCACTCAGCCACCCGTGTCGCGCGCCTTCGCGCACCGCTTCAGCCCGCGAATTCACCTGCAGCTTGGTATAGATGCGCCGCACAAAGGTCTGCACGGTGTGCGGTGAGACGCCCAAAGCGCTGGCGACTTCGTCCACCGTATAGCCGCGTGAGACCAGGCGCAGCGTCTCGGCTTCGCGCGCCGAAGGCGATACAAGCGGCGCGCATGCGGGGGCGGCAACGGCCTCGACGGGCGGCGCCTGCACGGTGTGTCGCAAAAGGAGTTTCCTGGCCACCATCGGGTTGATCGGGCTGCCCCCGGCATGCAGGCTGCGAATTTCCGCGACCAGTTCCTGGGCGCTCAAGTCCTTCAGCACATAGCCCATGGCACCCGCTTCGATGGCGCGCAGGACGTGGGTTTCATCACCAAAAATCGTACTTACCATCACCGCGCATTCCGGCCATGCCTGCCGCGCGGCGGCGATCACATCCAGGCCGGAGCCGTCGGGCAGGCCCAGGTCCACCAAAAGCACGTCAAGCGGCTGGCGTGGCAGCTGGGACAACGCTTCGCGCCGGTTGGCCGCCATCCACACCATGCATAGTCCCTGCGCGGTCTGGACGGCGTGCGCCAAGGCCTGCTGGCAAACCGCATCGTCTTCGACCGTTGCCACACGTATAGGCGGTCCGCTGGCTGCCGATGCGCTGTCCGCGCGCGGCAGCACTTCGTTCGTGTCGGGAGTTTGCGCCGCCGGTTCAGACTTTTGTTGTATGTCTTTTTTTCGCATCAGATGATCATCGGACGGCTTCGATTCATATCGAACAGGGCGCACCGGATCGCCAGAGCGAGCCCCGCTGCGAGCACAAGCGGCGAGTCTGCCTTCATCGGCTTGTTCCGTCATGTCCTCAGTTTTAGGGACATACAGTGTTGCACAAGTTTTTTATGCTGCGCCAGCCACCTCAACGCTGTCCTGATAACCGGAAGAACGCATGACCAACCGCCGGGTTTACCTTCGCGTAACCACTCTCTCAGCCGCGATTGCCGGCACCTTCCTGGGGGCTGCGGCGTCGGGCCAGACGTACAACTGCGGCGGTGGCAGCGGCGGACTGTCCTGCAACACGTCAGGCACTTCCGGCCAGGCGGTCATATTCCAAGCCGGAAACTACAACCCCGTACCGCCCATGAACGTAAGCGCCAGCGCGGACATCACGGTGACGGTTGGTTCTTCAACGAAGGCGGCGCTTCAGGCCTTGTCGATAGGCGGCAACGGCAATCCAGACGGCACGCTGACCGGTACGGACACGCAAGGCCTGACCGTGATCAACACGGGCAACCTGACGTTGCAGTCCACGGGAGGTCCGATCGTCAGCGACGGCAATCTCTACGGGCTATTCGCGCAGATGCAGGGCGGCAATGCCGCCAGCAGCAGCAACGGCGACTATGGCGGCAATGGCGGCGTGGCCGGCCGGTCGCAGACCGAGATCCTGTCGGTGACCAATCACGGCGACGTCAGCATCAATCTGCCCAACGTCACGGTAGCGGGCGGCGCGGCCGTGGCCGCGCTGAGCCAGGGCGGCGCCGGTAGCGGCACCACGGACGACCATAACCCCAGCGGTGCCGGCGGCCAGTCGGCGGGGGCGTCCATCGTCAATACGGGAAACATCAACGTCAACCTCGCCGGAACGGGGCGCTACGCAGGCATCCTGGCGTCCAGCAGCGGCGGCAATGGCGCCGATCAATACGACGGCGGCGCCAACATGGGCGGCGGCGGCGGCAGTGCATCGGTCACCAACTCCGGCAATGTCGCTTTGAATTGGGTCTGGACCAACAACTCGACCGCCTCGTCCGCGCTGTATGGCGTGCTGGCTCAATCCACGTCGGGCAATGGCGGCGATTCAACCGACAAGGGCCTTGGCAATGGCGGTGCGGCAGGCAGCGGCGCCGCCAGCGACCTCAGCGCCAAGGTCACCCTGCTAAGCGGCGGTAACGTCACCGTCACCCAGAGCGGCACGCCGCCAGCGCCCGGAGCGGGCGTCGCAGCGATCATCGTGGCGGGCAATGGCGGCAATGGCCTGGCCGACGAAGACGACACCTTGGGCGGCAATGGCGGCAACGCGGGCAGCATCAATGGCTCGCAGGTTCCCTTGCAGATCAACGTGACGGACGCCAGCGTGTCAACGGCGGGAAGCCAGCTGCCGGCGTTGCTGGTTTCAGCGCGCGGCGGCGCGGGCGGCGGCAATTTCAATAGCGGCAGCTATCACGATCGTAATGGGGGTCTTGGCGGGCAGGCGGGCGACGCGGGCGTATGGGTCACCACGGCCAGCGCCCCCATCACCTTGTCCACCACAGGCGATCACGCTTCGGGGATCCAGACCTCGCAAGTCGGCGGCGCGGGCGGTGCGGGCGGGGACTACGGCGGCGATGCGTTGGGGTTCGGCAGCAGCAACGCCGGCAATGGCGGCAGCGGTGGCAACGCCGGCAGCTTGACGGTCAAACTGGCGGGCAGCAAGGCCCTGCCCATCAACATCACCACCGCAGCGAACGACTCCCATGGCATCTATGCGGTGTTGCAGGGTGGGCAAGGCGCCGACGGCGGCACGCTTACCGGAACGATCGGCGGCGGTTCGGGAGGCGATGGCGGCGCGGGCGGTTCCACCGGATCGATGAACGTGTCCCTTGCCGGAACATCGATCTCGACGCGGGGCGCGAACGCCTTCGGCATTCTGGTGCAGAACCTGGGCAATGATGGCGGCACCGCCGCGTCCGCCACAGGCACGGACGTACAGGGGGGCAACGGCGGCAATGGTGGCTCGACGGGCACGGTAACGATATCGACGGATTCAAACACCGCCATATCGACGCAGGGGCAAGGCTCGCCCGGCATCCTGGCACAAACCGCCAGTGGCGCCGGCGCCAACGGCGGCAATGGCAACGGCCAGTTGAGCGGCGTTGACGGCAGTGGCGGCAACGGTGGCTCGGCGGGCGCGATAACCGTAGCCAACGCCGGCACGATAACGACCGCCGGCACGGATTCGGTCGGCATCATGGCGCAGTCCCTGGCGGGCGCGGGCGGCGCCGGGTCGGTCGACTACGGCATTTTCTACAGCAAGGGCGGCACGGGCGGCGCCGCCGGCTCTGCCGGGGTCATTACCGTGACGAACACCGGCGCCATTCGCACCAGCGGCACCATGGCGATGGGCGTCCTGGCACAGTCCATCGGCGGCAGCGGCGGCGCGGCGGGAAGCGCGGGCGGCCTGGGGGTTTCGCTGGGTGGCGATGCCACCACCAACCCGTTCGAGTCCAATGCCAACACGGTGACCTTCAACTCGTCCGGCACCATCGCCACCACGGGGCTGTCCGCGATAGGCGTCCTGGCGCAATCCATCGGTGGCGGCGGCGGCGCGGGCGGTGCTACGCAGGGGTTGATCAGCGTTGGCGGCACCGGCGGCAAAGGCGGCTCGGGCGGCTCAGTGATCGGCACGCCCACCAACCTGGCGCTCACTACGGGCGGCGACAACGCGCACGGCCTGGTCGCCCAATCCATCGGCGGTGGCGGCGGCAACGGGGGCAATGCCAGCAGCTTTGGCATTTTCCATTCAGTCGCCATTGGCGCATCGGGCGGTGATGGAGGCACGGGCGGGTCCGTGGTGCTGAACCTGAACAACTCCAACATCGTCACGCAGGGAACCAAGGCGGCAGGCCTGGTCGGCCAGTCCATCGGGGGTGGCGGCGGCACCGGCGGCCAGGCGTTCGCTTATAGCGTCGGCCCCCTGGCGACAGTCGCCGTGGCGGTGGGCGGACAAGGCGGCACGGGCGGCAACAGCGGCGTCGTCAGTTCGCAGATGTTGGGCGGCAGCATCAAGACGGGGCAGACCTCGCGGCTGGTCAACGGCACTTGCGCCGACCCGTGCCTGACGGCGAACGCGCAGCCCATCGATTCCTTTGGCGCCGTGATCCAAAGCATAGGTGGCGGCGGCGGCCTGGGCGGTAATGCCACGGCGAAGGCGGCGGCAATCGGGATCCCGGTGACGGAAGCGGGTACGCAGGTTTCGATTCCTGTTTCGGTCGCGGTCGGTGGCACTGGCGGTATCGCGGGCGATGGCAATTACGTGACCTTTGCCGCTGCGCAAGGCGCGCAGATCGAAACCCGGGGCCAAGGCTCGCACGGTGTGTTGATCCAAAGCATCGGCGGTGGCGGCGGCGCGGGCGGCGACTCGTCGTCGCTGGCCGCTGCGCTGGATTACGGCGGTACGGTGCCCGAAGGTGCGTTCTCTTTATCCTTGAATGTGGCCGTGGCCGTGGGAGCGGACGGCGGCGCCGGCGGCAACGGCAATTCGGTCTGGAGCGCCCTGGGGGGCCTGGTCAACGTATCCGGCGGGCAAGCAACGTTCACGCCCGATGCGGCCGGAACCGCAAGCAGCACTATCGCGACTTACGGCGATTATGCCAACGGCATCACCGCGCAATCGATCGGTGGCGGGGGCGGCAACGCCGGCTTCGGCAGCGCAAACACGCAAGATTTCGGCACCGGGTCCGTCCTGACGGCCAGCATCGGCTTGGGCGGCTCGGGCGCCGGCGGCGGCAATGGGGGCCTGGTCCAGGTAGAGGTCTTGCCCACGGGGCAGATCCAGACGGCGGGATCCGGCGCCATGGGCGTGCTGGCGCAGAGTATTGGCGGCGGCGGAGGCGCGTCACAAGGCGGCTCCTATAACTTCGTTGGCCTGGCCATGCACGTATCACCGTCGTTCGACGTCAAAGTGGGCAAGACGGGCGGGGCCGGCGGCGCGGGAGGCGCCGTGGGGGTGACGGTCGGCGGCAACATCGCCACCTACGGCGGTGACGCCGCGGGCGTGCAGGCGCAGTCCATCGGCGGTGGTGGCGGGCAAGGTGGATCGGCGGGGTCGGATGGTTCCGCGGACAATCCCATCGTGTCCATTCTTGATGGTCGCGTCGACGCCAAGAACGTGCTCCAGGATGTGTACCAGAAGCTCTTGAAAGAGCAGCCGCCCAACTATCAGCTCAACCTTAATCATGATGTGTCGGTCGGCGGCGCGGGCGGCGTGGGCAATACCGGTGGCACGGTCACGGTGAATCTGGATCCCACAGGCACGATCACCACCGCGGGCGATTGGTCCGCGGGGATATTTGCCCAGAGCATCGGCGGCGGCGGCGGTAAAGGGGGCGGCGCGCTTGCAACAGGCTCGGGCTGGGTGGATCCGACGAAAGTCGACGTGAACTCCAACTACAGCGTGGGCGGCGATGGTGGCAAGGGCTCAACCGGCGGCAGTGTGACGACGGCGCTGAACGGCGGATCGATTGCCACCAGCGGCTATGGCGCGGCCGGCATCTACGCGCAGAGCGTGGGCGGTGGCGGCGGCCATGCCGCGGACGGCTCGGACGGCTTCTTTGGCACCCTCACCGTCGGCGTCGGCTACGGCGGTTCGGGCGGTGGTGCGGGCAATGGCGGGGCCGTCACGCTATCCACCGCTGCGGGCGCCCCGGCCAACATCACGACCATCGGCACGCAGGGCGAAGCGGCATTCGGCACGGTGCTGCAATCGGTGGGCGGTGGCGGCGGCTTCGCGGGTGCGGGCACCAGTGTGCGGGTTGCCGTGGCCGACGATCCCATACCGGCCATCAAACTGTCGACCGGCCAAACCCAGAATACAAGCGAAGGCAACGGCGGCGCCGTGACGCTGCAAGACAACGGCGCCCTGCGCATCACGACGCAGGGCAACAACGCGTTTGGGGTGCTGGCGCAAAGCGTGGGCGGCGGCGGCGGGATCGTCATCAATTCGCAAAATCAACAAGCGACCGCCGGCATCAACACCAGCATTTTCGGCAGCACACCCGAGGGCGGCGCACAGGCTGACGGCGGCACGGTGACTGCAAGTCTTGGCGCACAAAGCTGGATCAAGACTTTCGGGACCGGATCGCATGGCCTGGTCGCCCAATCGGTGGGCGGAGGCGGTGGTTTGGTCGGCCTGCCAGGCACCGCGCCCACCCTCACCGTCGACGCAAGCCAAGCCGCGTCGATATCGCCGGGCAACGGGCAAGGTGGCAACGTCTCGGTGACCAACAACGGCATCATCACCGTTACGGGCGCCGGCGCCATCGGGATCCTGGCGCAAAGCGTCAGTGGCGCAGGTGGCCTGATGCTGGCAGCGGATGGGAATACGGTCTATGCAGGATCAGGCACTTCGGAACGGCTCGGCAACGCCACTGTCAATGTCACAGTCGGCGCCAATGCAAGCGTCTCGTCCACGGCGGTCAATGGCATCGGCATCTTCGCGCAGAACGCGAATGGAAACGGCGTGACCCTCGCCATCGACGGCAGCGTCATCGGGGGATCGGCCACCGAGGCGGCAACCGCCATATGGACGGACAGCGCGGCCGACAGCATGATGAACATAGCGAGCACGGGCTCGGTGACCGCTGACACTGCGGTCCGGGCCACCACCGGCCTGCTCAATATCAACAACGCCGGCCTGTTGATGGGCAACGTCTACCAGAACGGCGGCGGGATGACGAATACCGGCACCTTTTCGTCCGGCCCCCAATACGTGGGGACATCGCTGCAGAACAACGGGCTGGTTGCGCTGGGCGGGCGCGAAGGCACCCACTGGGGTTATGACCGCACCCGCTTCATCGCCACGACCTTCAACACGACTTACACGCAATCGGCGCAGGGCACGCTTAAGGTGGGGGCCGACTTTGACAAGATGGCATCCGACTTCCTGACCATCAACGGGCCTGCCACCCTGGATGGCAAATTGCTGGTGGCGCCGCTCGCGCTGTTGCCGAATCGGGAGTTGGCCGTATTGAACGTCAACGGCATCCAGGCCGGCGCCTTGCTTGCATCGGATTCCCCGGTGGTCGACTACGAAGCGCGCCAGGATGGCGGCACGACCCACGTGCGCTCTGTGGGCGCCAACTTCAACGCGGATTCGATGCAGTTAAAGCGCAACGCGACAAGCCTGGCGAGCCACTTGCAACGCGACTGGGATCAAGGCGGAACCGCCGGGCTTGCCAAGCTGTACGCGGTGCTGGACGCGGCCTCGCGCCAAGGGGCCGGCTCGTACCAGAATCGCCTGTCGGACCTGTCGCCCGGCGTTGCGCTGGCGCCCGCCGCGCAAATGCAGCTGGGCATGGCGCGCTTCACCGGCGCAATGATGTCCTGCCCCACGTTCGTGGGCAACGGGCCCATGACCCAGGAGCAGGATTGCGTCTGGGGGCAGGTCACCGGCCGCAATACGAATCAGGACGGCGGCAACGGCTCATCGGGGTTCTCACTGGACAGCGTGACGTACCAGCTGGGCGGCCAGCGGCGGATTGCGCCGGACTGGTATCTGGGCGGCTCGTTCGCCTACCAGAACTCGCATCTTCGTGGCGACGATCGTCGCGTCACCGGTTCCGGCGACACCGGGTATGCCGGGCTGGTGCTCAAGCGGGAAGCCGGCCCCTGGACGATTTCCGGCGCGCTGGGCGCAGGCTATGGGTCGTATGACCTGAACCGCAATCTGGCGATTCCCAATTTCAAGTCGCAAGCCACGAGCAAGCCCGACGTGTACAGCTTCGGCGCGCGCATACGCGTGGCCAGGACCTTCACCGACGGCGACGTCTACGTGAAACCCTATGCGGATCTGGACGCGACTTACTCGCGTATGTCCGGCTATGAAGAGTCGGGCGACGCCCTGCATCTGAAGGTGGCCAGCAGCGATCAGATGGTCTTCGGCCTTGCCCCCACGTTGGAAGTCGGCGGACGCAGCGAGCTACCGCAGGGCGCCGTGTTGCGGCCGTTTGCCTACGCAGGCGTGTCGCTGCTGTCGGAAGACGGCTGGAAAACCAAGTCCAAACTCGCGGGCGCCCCCGACAGCGCGGGAAGCTTCACCACCACGATGCCCACCGACAATGTGGTCGGACGCATCGGCGCGGGCTTCCAGGTCACGCACGCCAATGCGCTGGACTTCAGGCTGCAATACGACGGCGAGTTCGCGTCGCGGGGCAACAGCCATTCGGGCTCGCTGAAGCTGGCTTATCGGTTCTAGAGGTATGCTTTGCTCACTGGCCGCCACGCCCCAGCGCGGGCCGTGGCGACGGCCCCACCGCAACCCAGGAGCATCGACATGAAGCTATCGAAGCGCGCGTTATTTGCAGGGCTGGCGCTGTCCGCGCTGTGCGCAGCGGCCCCCACGGCCATGGCGCATCACGGTTGGTCATGGGCGGAATCCGAACAGATGACCTTGCAAGGCACGGTCGAGCAGGTGCAGGTCGCGCCGCCCCATCCCACGTTAAAGGTGCGAGCCGATGATGGCGTCTGGGTGGTCGAGCTGGGCAATCCCACGCAGACGAAGGAAGCGGGATTCGTCGAGGGTTCCGCCAAGCCGGGCGACGCCATCACCGCCATTGGCAACCGCGACCAGGACGCCGGCAACAGGCGCATGAAGGCCGTCCAGGTCACGGTGGGCGGCAAGACCTACGACATCTATCCCAGCCGCATCAAGAAACCCTGAGCCACGGCTTTCACCCATGCCTGAACCGCTGCGGCTGGCGCTGGACGCGCTGACGGCCCTGCCCCCGGCGCTGTGGCTGCGACGATCCGGAACGCTTTATCTTCTGGTCAACGCCGCCCATATCGGCGCCATCGGCCTATTGATCGGTTCGATCGTTCCGCTGGACCTGCGGCTGCTCGGCGTGCTCAAGCCCACATCCTTGGCGCTTCTGGCGCCTGTGCTGGCGCGCACCGCCGCGGTTGGCCTTGCGCTGGCCATACTGACCGGCGCAACGCTGTTCACCGTGCGGGCGCAGGAATACCTGGAAAATCCGGCCTTCGTGGTGAAGATGAGCCTGTTGGGCGCGGGGCTTATCAACGCCTGGCTGGTGCGCCGGAGCGGGGCATGGGGACAGGTGCTACAAGGCGGCCCCGCGTCCACCGCGCTGCGCTGCCAGGCTGCCGTCTCGCTGCTGCTATGGACGGGCTGCCTGGTAGCGGGCAGATGGATAGGGTTCCTGTAGTCAGGAGTCGCTCAGTGCAATGCGCTACATCGCCTTGACGATCTGGGGCGGACTCCACGTGCCATTCCCGGGAGGCAGGATGGAAGGCGCCTCGGTCTTCGGCCAGTACAGGCGCATGACCAGGTACATGAGATCGTTTGGTGCCGGCAGCCAGTTGTTCTCTTTGTCCGCGCCGGGTGACGTTTTCTGAAGGTACAGCGTCAGCGAGCCATCCGCGTTTTTCGTCATGGTCGAGAGCATCGGCGAATTAATCAGGTACCGATCGATGGAGTTCTCGATCAGCAACTGCGTCTTGCCGTCGTACATCGTCACCGACCAGAAAGCATTGACCGGCGGCAGCTGCCCCTCGCGAAAGGTAATGGTGTAGTTGTGTTTACCAGCATCCAGCGGCTCGCCATCGGGCAAGGTCGTGGTCAGGGGGTAAGTGGCTTCCGCAGCGTCGTTGGCGTATATGCCCGCCTGCGCCACCGCGGCCCGCTTCAGCCAGTCGCCGTGGTAGAAGGCGCTGTCGCCGCCGGCCCCCACGATGTTCCAGCCATTGACCTTCGTGCCCAGATTCTTGATAGCATTTTCGACCTTGGCATGCCCGTCTTGCATGCCTTTGACGACGGCGCTCTTTTGCTCGGCGGACAGCTGTTCGAAGCTGAACTTCTCGTCGGCGCCAATGCCCAGACGGGCAAGCTTCGCACGAATTGCCACTTCTTCCGGCGCGGCCGGGCCGAATTGCAAGGCGAAACCCAGGTATGTGAAAAAGTCGGTCTTTGCCAGATCGTTATTGATTTTTGGAAAGTCGATTGCAGGCGCGGCAGGAGGCGCCGGCTGTTTGAGATATGCAGAAAGCGGCTGTGCTTTGTAGCCCGATTGAATCGCTACGACGTTGGGCATGTCGGCGGGGTTGAACAGTTGAGTCCGAAAGACCGCGAAGGGAAGCTGCGTTTCGGATCGAAAGACCTTTCTTATGCCTGGAGGCATTACGCCTTTCCAATCGGGGCCAACGATCATGTAATCGCCAGCCTCGTCCCCGGTGGAACGGCTTCCGATGTAGCCGAAATTGTAGGTACTGCCGTCAATAAGCTGAACCGAGTAGTACCGAGGCTTAGTCACTGCCGGTACCGATAAAACGATCGGCTCGCTGCGTAGGTCCATGAACATCATGGAATACGGCGTGTCGCTGTTCGGCGAGATAATGGCCGTGTCCTTGTAGGTGGCGACATGGTGCAGGCTGCGAATCTGGTTGAACGGTGCCTTGTACTGGCTCGAGTTCTTGTCGACCGCGTACTCGTACATGATCGCGTAGTTCATCACAATAGGAAGACCGTAGATGTACCCTTCCTCCGCGATGGCCCGCGTTTCGGAGAGACTGATTTCCGCGCAGGCATAGGACGATGTGAAGGACGCAATCACCAGCATCGCGCGACAAACTGCTTTTGGTAGTTTGATGTCCATGAGGCTCTATTCCATCTGTTAAGTCCAGCGGGTGGATCGGCTCACCACTGAATGAAGACTGGGTGAGTCGACGCGAGTCTGACAAGCAGCCTTTAAAAACGAATGGTCAAGCCGGCCATTGGGCCGTGCAGCACAGCGTCGAACTTAAAGCCGCCGGCGCTGTAATCCACGCCCACAGCGCGGTAGCCGGCAGTCGCTGAGACGCTCTTGCTGAAGTTGTATCCCATGCCGATTCCAACATCCCAATCCGCATTTGCGCCGCCAGCGCCTATCAGGCCCCAGCCTGTCGCGTACAGTTTTGTAGTGAAAACGTAGTTGCCCCGCACCCCTACGACGGCATCCACCCACGTGGCGCCATCGCTGCTTTTCCTGCCATTCAGGCGTGCGCCCTTCAGCGTGATGTCGGTGTCTACGGACCAAACGCGTAAACCCGCCACGACGTCAAGGCTGTGAGGTGACTGATCAAGGACCGAATACCCTGCGCCCAGTAGACCGGTGAAGGTCTTGCTGTGGACGTCCGCAGTGGTTGCCACAACCTCACGGGGCGTGTCGCCCTGAGCGCCGACCTTTGCATAAATCAGATCGCCGAAAAGGCTGTACCGGCCCTTACGTGCTTCGCCGCTAAGCATGGCCGCGAAATCCAGGTTTTCGAGAATCTGATCAAAGCTCGTGTCTACATCGATGACCGGCAACCGTCGGTGAGACACCTTTCCAGACAGCGCCGGTGCCCAGACATACGGCGTGACTGAAAATTCCCATTCGCCTGATCGCCGACCGTCGGACACAGGCGTATCAACCTGGTCCGCGCCAAAACTCGATCCGGCGTAAAGCAGCCCGCCAACCAGACATCCAAGCATGCGCTTTATCATCGTCCCGCCTCGGCCCGCAAGAGCCAGTGAATTAATCACGGCGGCCCCCAAGGGGCCCTATCGAAACGACATCAGTTCGCTAGTTGCAAATTCAAGCCCGGCAAATCTGCCCGTCCGGGGCGGGGCGCGGGGCCGAGGCGTTAGAAGCGCCAGCGGCCGAATATGAAAAGGACGTTACCCGTGCCGCTTGCACCTGGGATATAGGTGGCATAGAGCATGGCTCCCTTGTAGCTCGCGCTGACCAGTGGCAGGATGCCGGGGAAAGGGACATAACCCATGATGTCCTGGCGCGCGGTCAGAAATACGGTATAGCCCGCGCCCAGTCGGAAGTTCTCGCTGACCTGGCCGATTTTCAGGAAGCCATAGCCTGCCGCGGGTTGGACCTTGCTGTGTGAGTCCAGAAAGGCCATGGCGTACAGGCCCTGCCAATCACCGTCTTCGTCGTAGATGCTGCGACCGTATCCGCCGCCCCAGGCTAATTCGTTAAAGCCGTTGATTTGTTCTTTGCTGTACGTGGCGCGGTTGTGCCACGTATATCCGCTGATGTAGAGATCGTTTCCGCCTTCGGTCCAGATCTGGTCAAGCCGGTTGCAGGCGGACCGCGCCCACGAGGGCATGCTGTCGCAAGACTGTGCAGGGGCCGCGAAAACAGAGAGCAGGACAACCAGTATCGCTACCCGCAGTCTTGCGGTCATTGCGGCCGTCGAGGAGAAATGACGGGTCCAGTACTGTAATGGGACAGTCCTTAATTTCCCGGTCATATCGACGTTCCCATTACGGCTGAAAAAAGCCTAGCCATTGAGTCTGTAAAGCGTATAGCGCCGGCTTTTATACATCTCCACCAATCGGGCTCTAACGCTTCCTGCTATTGAAGACTCCTTTTTTTTTGGGATGGCGACGATAGCCGATTCCCCCTTTTGCAGCGCCAGATTTTCCAGCTCGCCCAGGGCGATAAGTTCGGCTTTGCCGTCCGAGTAGAAGCGTGCCGAGAAAGGTCGGCTGTCCACAAAATAGAGCTTCTTGCCATCGCTCATTTGAGACCGGGCGACAGCCACCAATTCCTTCTCGGTCATCAGTGTGGTGGGCGCCATAAGCGAGATCACCCCGAGACTAATTGCCACTATGGGCACCAGACCTGCCGCCCCGATCAAAATCCGACTCAAGGGTGGTGCATTGCCTGCGGGAAGAAACGCTTGCGCGTATATCGAAATAAGTAGTGCAAGAGCAGGCAAGCTTGGCAGCACATACGTCCAAAGTATGTTTCCCGAGAAGGTGAAGAAGACGGGAGCAGCAATGGCCCACAGTGCCAGGTATCCGACGACAGGAGACTTATGAACCTCGAATGCCTTGGACCTGCGTGAGGCGCTGGCACCGATCCAAACAGCCAGCAGGCCCCCCATAATTCCCCACGGCAAGGATGCCAGCAGCCACTGCCACCAGATACTGCCCAAGGCGCTCTTGTGCGCCGTCCCATACAGATCTCCCTGCCAGCCCGCATCCACGAACCGCAGGAAGTGCTCGCCCACTAAAAAATACTGGAGGAATCCGGGGGTCTTTATCTCTGCGCAGAGGTACCAGGGAACCGTCAGCACGAGCATGACCAGCGTACCGGTGAACCACGGAAGAACGGTCAGATGCACCGTGCGCTCGCGGTAGATGACCAGCCAAGGTATTACGACCAACCCAACGAGGACAAACGTCAGGGGCCCTTTCGACAGCAGACCGATCGCCAAGCCTATGAAGAAGCCATAGCGCCAGAACTTGGTAGGCGTCGTTGGCGCAACAATGAACGCCAACATTGAATAGGTGACTCCCAGCGCAAAGAACGGATCCGTCAGTACTGCGCCGGCCGCGACCTGCGGTAGAAGCATGGTGGAGAGCATGAGCGTGGCCCATCGCGCTGTCTCTCGACCGAAAAGGAGGGTGGCCGCGCGGTAAAGCAAGGCTGCCAGCGCGGCCATGGCAAGGAATGACGGCAATCGAACCGCGAACTCCGACTCCCCAAGGATTCGCATCCCCAGGGCCTGACTCCAGAACGACAGAGGCGGCTTGCCCCAGAAGGGCACTCCGGGTTCAAACCAGGGCGTTATCCAATCGCCGGTTTCGACCATAAGACGGGCGATCTCAGCGTATCTCGGCTCTGAGGGATCCATCAGCGGCACTGCCGCCATTGAAAACAGCCGAGCGATGACGATGCCTGCCAGCCCCCAGAAAAACCAGCTAGCCTTCAACTGCATTTTTTTCTCGGAATGGGGCGTAATGCGAGTGGGTCTCAGTGGCGTAATCGAGCACGTCGCGTACGACGAAGACGGGACGCTGTTTGCTTTCCAAATACCCCTTGCCTACGTATTCGCCCAACAGGCCGATAGTCAAAAGCTGAATTCCGCTCAGCAACGTAATCATGGCCATCAGTGACGGATAGCCCGGTACGTCATCACCGAACATCAGGGTTTTGAAGATAATCCAAAACCCAAACGTGGCGCCTGCCAATGCCACAACGGCGCCTATCCCCGTCGCCCATCGCAACGGAGCGGTTGAGAAGGAGGTGATTCCTTCAAGGGCGAGCCCGAACAGGGCGAAGTAGTTCCATTTTGTCTTGCCGGCAGCCCTGGGCGCGCGGTCATAATCAATGACTTTGGTCGGGAATCCAATCCAGGAATACAGACCTTTCATATAGCGGCACCGCTCCGGCATTTGAAGCAGGGCCTCTACCGTTCTGCGACTCATAAGGCGAAAGTCACCGGTGTCGGCGGGTATCCGCGAACGGCTCATACGACTGAGGATTCGGTAGAACGCATACGCAGACAACCGCTTCGCTGCACCTTCCCCCTCACGCTTGCGTCGTCGCATGGAGACGATGTCGAAGCCGTCGCGCCAAGCCCTCACCATATCTGGAATGAGCTCAGGAGGATCCTGCAGGTCGGCATCCAACATAATCACGGCCTCACCGCGGGCATGCGCCAACCCTGCGCTCATCGCAGCTTCTTTTCCGAAGTTTCTGCTCAGGCGCACGACTCGCACCGTGGGATCCCGTCGAATCAGCGCAGCCACGAGCTCCACGCTGTTGTCCGTGCTTCCATCATCCACGAACACGATTTCGTAGGGTTGGGCCAGCCCTCCAAGAATCCCTTTCAGCTTCGCATAACAGACGGGCAAGACGTCCTGTTCGTTCAAGAACGGGACGACAACCGAGATCTGAATTGTGTTTACCGCTTTCTTGACGGCTTCAGACGGACTTGGTAGCGATGTGATCACAGTATGACCCCGTTCGATATCGAAGGACTGCCGACCTACGGAAGTTCACCACCATACTCGTCGAACATGCGCAATAAATCCGCTGCGGCTTCGATTCATGTCGCGCCTACCCGAATGCACAGCGTCAGAATAAAGGCGAACAAGACAGTCGGATACCCGGGAATACGAGCGACCGCTACTTAACGCTTTTAAACATGCCACGCAACGAGAAAGCCACCAAAAGTAATATGCCCTGAAACCCCGGTCGGATCGGTTGGCAACCGACGCAATGCGCGCAGCGACGCGCATCACCCTACTTCCCGGCAGAGGAATAATCCATACCTCATGTTGGGTACGGCAACAGGCGACCAAACGGTTCTTGCTTTTTCGGATGAGTCTTTGATTCAAGACGCCCGGCGCGAAAGCGTTGCGCCATGGCTTTGCTGTAACGAGGGCGGGGCGGGAAACCAAATAACGCCATCTCCCGCCGCCCGCATTATGCGTGCTGAGCCTCTTCGATCTTTCCGCCCTGCTGCGCGCGAATTTTGAACCAGATGGAATACATCGCCGGAAGGAAGACTAGCGTCATGATCGTGCCACCCAGCGTGCCCCCAATCAGGGTATAGGCCAGCGTTCCCCAGAACACCGAATGCGTGAGCGGAATGAAGGCCAAAATGGCTGCCAGGGCGGTGAGCAACACCGGACGCGAGCGCTGCACCGTGGCTTCAACCACCGCATGGAACGGGTCCAGCCCCTCGTTCTCATTGTGGTGTATCTGCCCAATCAGAATCAGCGTGTTCCGCATCAGGATGCCCGACAGAGCGATCAGGCCCACCAGTGCGTTGATCCCAAACGGTTGCTGGAAGATCAGTAGAGTCGGCACCACACCGATCAGCCCGAGCGGCGCAGTGAGGAAAACCATGACCATGGCCGACATCGAACGCACTTGCAGAATGATGATCAGCAGCGTCAGGGCGATCATGATCGGGAACAGTGGCAGCATCGCCGTGCTGGCTTTGCCGGACTCTTCAATCGACCCGGCCTGCTCGATCCGATATCCATTGGGAAGCTTGTCGATGATCGGTTGCAGGTCCTTGGCGATTGCCGAGGAAACGTCCGGCGGCTGTAGGCCTTCGGCAATGTCACCCCTTACCGTCATGGTGGGCGTGCGGTCGCGGCGACGCAGAATGGGATCTTCCATGCGAACCTCGACTTCCCCCACCTGAGACAGAGGAATGCGCTGGCCAGCGGAACCCACCAGGGTGAAACCTTCAATCTTAGCCGGATCGAGTCGGATATCGCCCGCTGCGCGCCCCATCACCTGGACCGAACGAATGTCTTCGCGAACGGACGTGATCGGCACGCCCGTAAGCAGGAATTGCAACTGCTGGGCCACGGCCGAGGACGTCAGCCCAACGGCCTGCAAACGATCCTGATCCAGCGAGAAATGCAGTGTCGGCACTAGCGGGCCCCAGTCAGTATTGACCGTGCGCATCATGGGGCTGGCTTGCATTACCTGCTGCACCTGGCCGGCGATATCGCGCAACTTGGACGGATCAGGTCCCATCACACGGTAGGCCACCGGGAACGGCGAATACGGGCCGAACACAAGCAGGGAGACCCGCACGCGGGCTTCCGGCGCAAGTCCATCAGCCGTGGCCTCGCGCAGGCGCAGCTTGAGCTTTTCCCGCGCCTCCTGGCTGTCGGTAAGCACAACGATCTTCGCAAACGAGGGATCGGGCAGCTCGGGCGCCATGGCCAGATAGAAACGCGGCGCGCCCTGACCGACATACGCGGTGACGATCTTCGCTTCTTCCTGCTTTTGCAGCCACGCTTCGATCTTCGCTGTGGTGGCGCTCGTCTGCTCAATGGAGGTGCCATAAGGCATCTGCACCTCTACCAGTACTTCCGGACGATCAGAGTTTGGGAAGAACTGCTTCTTGACCACGCCCATGCCGGCGATCGCCACGATAAATGCCACGATTACCGTTCCGGCCACCAACCACTTGCGGGCGATGACCCGGGTCAGCACCCTGCGGAAGCGGTTGTAGCGAGGCGTGTCGTAAATCGCCGCGTGCCCCCCTTCGACCTTCTTTATCTCCGGCAGCATCTTCACGCCGAGGTAAGGCGTAAACACCACGGCGACGACCCAAGAGGCGATCAGGGCAATGCCCACGATCCAGAACATATTGCTGGTGTATTCGCCCGCCGTCGACTGGGCAAAGCCGTTGGGCATGAAGCCAACTGCGGTGACCAGTGTGCCAGAGAGCATTGGTGCGGCGGTGTGGCTCCAGGCATATGCCGAGGCTCTGATCCGGTCGTAGCCTTCTTCCATTTTCACGACCATCATTTCGATGGCAATGATGGCGTCATCGACCAGCAGGCCAAGCGCCAGAATCAGAGAACCCAGGGTTATGCGGTCAAAGTTCTTGCCCGTGGCCGCCATGATCACGAAGACCACCGCCAACGTCAGCGGCACAGCCGCCGCCACAACCACGCCTACACGCCAGCCCATGCTGACAAAGCACACCACCATCACCACCAGCAGGGCGACGAAAAATTTGACCATGAATTCGTCGACCGCCGAGCTGATGTTGACAGACTGATCGGTGACCTTGGTCAGGGTCATGCCCAGTGGCATGTCCTCATTGATTTTGACTACCTCTGCATCAAGCGCCTTGCCGAGATCCAAGCCATTCCAACCCTCGCGCATGATGACGCCCAGCAGCAAGGCTTCTTCGCCGTTATTGCGCACCAGGAACGTCGACGGGTCTTCATACCCGCGCTCGACGGTTGCTACATCCGAGAGCTTCAGCGTGCGTCCGCGAGCCACGATGGGCGTATCGCGGATCTTTTCCAGTTTGTCGAAGGCCCCGTCAAGCCGCAGGAAAATCTGTGGCCCTTCGGTATCAATGGAGCCGGCCGGAGTAAGTACGTTCTGACTGTTCAGGGCAGAAAAAATATCCTGTGGCGAGACCCCGAGCGTCGCAAGACGGTCATGCGCAAACGAGACAAATATACGTTCGGCTTGCTCGCCAATGATGTTGACTTTCTTAACACCCGGCACGTGCAGAAGACGTTGTCGCAGCGATTCGGCATCTCGCACCAACAGCCGCTGCGGCTCGCCCTTTGCCTTAAGCGCGAAGAGCGCGAAGGTCACATCCGAAAACTCGTCGTTGACCATCGGCCCGATAACACCGGCCGGCAACTTGCCCGATTCGTCGCTGAGCTTCTTGCGCGCCTGATAGAACTCCTCCTGGACTTCGGAAGGCGGCGTCTTGTCCGCAAGAGACACCATGGTGAAGGCCAGGCCCGGACGGGTGTAGGTTTCCGTTCGGTCATACCACTTCAGTTCCTGCATGCGCTTTTCGAGCGGCTCGGCCACCTGGTCTTGCATTTCCTGCGCCGTGGCACCGGGCCACGCGGTAATGACTGTCAGCTGTTTGACGGTGAAGGGCGGATCCTCGGCGCGGCCCAATTGGAAAAACGCCAAGGTCCCGGCAATCGCAATCAGAAAGATCAGAAATACCGTAATCGAGCGCTCACGAACTGCAAGCGCGGATAGATTGAAACGTCCCTCGCTCATGGACGGCTCCCCGCTACGCTGGAAACGCCCTGAGACGCCACCCGAACCTGCTCGCCCTCATGCAGCAGATGTGCACCCAGCGCGATAATCTGCTCGCCGGCTTTCAGGTCGCCGGACACGCGCGCAGCATCATCGCCCAGGCTCAAGACGTCCACGGGTCGCCAAGTCACTATGGCCGGGTTGCCCGCAATAGCCCACACGCCCGTTCCCTTGCCGGCGTTGTAGACGGCAGCGATCGGCACCTGAAGCACCTGCTTGTTGGCGGGCCCGTCGGGAATATCAAGAGTGACCGTCGCGCCCAGTGGCGCATTAGCCAGCGCGCCTTCCAGCACATAGCGCGCCTCGAACGTCCGAGTAAGGCGGTCCGCCGACTCAGACAACAGCCTGAGCTTGGCGGATACCGCACCGGCGTTGCTGCCATATAACGTCGCTTGCGCGGTGGATCCAGGGGGCGGGCGCAGCGTCTCCGGCAGGTTCACGATCGCTTCTCGCTGGCCAGCCCGCGCCAGTCGAACCACGGGTTGCCCAGGGCTGACGACCTGCCCGGGCTCAGCCAATGTCTCCATAACCACACCGTCGGCGTCGGCCAGCAACACGGCGTAGCCCGAGGCATTGCGGGCCACATCGGCCTGTGCGATGGAGGCGCTGAGCTGCGCCTTTGCCGAGTCGGCAGCTGCCTTGATCTGGTCATACGCCGATGCCGACACGGCGCCAGCCGCGACCAGATCACGATAGCGCGCCTCGTCATCGGCGGTTTGCTTGGCGCGCGCCCGCGCGGCCGTCACCGCCTCTTGCTGTGCGCGCGCCTGGAGACCCAGGTCAATGGGGTCCAGCCGCATCAGGGGCTGACCGCGCTTGACGGTCTGTCCGGTATCGACCAGACGCTCTAGGACCTTGCCCGAAACGCGAAAGCCCAAGTCGCTCTGCACCCGGGCGGCGACAGTGCCGGTGAACGAACGGGATATGTCGGAAGAATGTTGGACCGCTGTCGATCTCACGAGTGGAGCGCGCGTGCGTGGATCGTCGGCCTTGGAGGACTCGCCACACGCCGTCAAGACGAAAGGCAGCAAGCAAACGGCAATAGTGGCAGGTCGAAGCCGAAGCATGGGTTCCCTTACTTAAATGAACAGAACAGGAACCGCATTCTCAAACTAGTGACCAGTAAAGTCAACAGTCACTACACATTCAGGGCGACAGGCTCCTCAAGATGAGGGCGGAAAGCTGCACTGCCGACTCAGTCGCCATGTCGAGGTTGTACTGAAGCTGTACGGGATTGATATAAGGCCGCATGACCAGATAGATTGCGTTGGACGCTTCATCCAGCGGCGTCTTGCGCTCGAATTCGCCGGATTCGCGCCCCTCTAGAAGGATGCCTTGGATCACCTGACGCAAATGCGTCTCCAGGGCGCGCACGGAAGGCCACTGGTCGCGTGCGGCAACGGCAGCGATGTCGTAGAGCTTGCGGTCATGGAAGAAAAGATCGCTGCCGGTTTCGGTCAGAGCGCGGAAAAGCCTGCGCAATCGCTCTGAAGCCGTGGGCGAATCAGCGATCACAGAGTCAACGACCTGCATGATGATCGCAAGCCGGTTCGAGCAAATCACCTCGCCGATCGCCTGCTTCGAGTCGAAGAATTTATAGATATAAGCCTTCGAGAATCCAATCGCCTTGGCCAGATCGGACACAGTGGTCTTCTCATAGCCGTAGTGGCTGAAGTGCTCGGTCGCCGCCTCGACGATCTGGTCGCGTACGTTGTGCTCCGAAGGCCCACGCGAGTGGGTGGTAGTGCCGTTTTCAGTCATTTAATTAGCTTAGCCTGACGAACTGTGATTGACAACGAGTGACCATATAGTAATATCGTCACCTCAGATTGCTCATTCAAGGATCCCCCATGCTTTCCCCTCGCTCTCTCGCCCTCGTCATGAGCGCCTGCCTGATGACGGGTTGTGCGGTGGGTCCGGACTATCACCGACCGGAGACTCCCCTTTCAGAGCACTACATGGGCCAGCGCGCCGTCGAAAATCGAGCAGCAGCGAGCCCCGCCAGCCTTGCGATCTGGTGGGAGGGCTTTGGAGACCCTGTACTGAGTCACTTCGTCACAAGGGCGCTTGAGCAGAACCTGGATCTGGCCCAGGCCATGGCCAGGGTGACTCAGGCGCGCGCCGGCCTCGGCGCTGCGACAGCCGCATTATTGCCCACCGGGAATATCAATGGCCAAGCAGGACGTTCTTATCAGTCTATTGAAACTCCGCTCGGGCAGGTGCTGAACTCCACCCCGGATTTTGACCGGTACGGCAATTCGTACGAGACCAACCTGGGAGCAAGCTGGGAACTGGACGTGTTTGGAGGGTTGCGCCGCGAACGCCAGGCCGCGATGGCCGAATACCAGGCATCCGAGGCGGGTGCTGCCGCTACACGACTGGCCGTCGCCGCGCAGACCGCCGACATTTACATCACCATTCGCGGATTGCAGGCGCGCCTGGACATTGCGAGCCACCAGGTAAAGACGCAACGAGGGTTACTGGAGAAGGTTCGCTTACTACGCAGCAAGGGCCTTGCCGCCGAGTACCAGGTTCGGCAGACCGAGGGCTCGCTCGCCCAGGTACTGGCAACGGTTCCCGTAATCCAGACCGGCTTGGACGCCGCGATGAATGCACTGGACGTAATGCTAGGCACCCCGCCCGGCACCAATCGCTCGGAACTGGCGGCCACCGGAGTTATCCCCAAGGCGCCGCGGATCGCGTCCACAGGGACGCCCGCGGATCTGTTACGGCGCAGGCCCGATCTCATCGTGGCAGAACGTCGGCTTGCCGCGTCCAGCGCGCGCATTGGCGTGGCTATCGCCGAGTACTACCCAAAATTCTCCCTGAGTGCCTTGCTGGGTAGCGCCACATCCATTTCCAGCGGCAACCTTTTCTCCAGCGGCGCCAGCCAGTCGGCGGCGGTTTTAGGTCTACGGTGGCGGCTTTTCGACTTCGGTCGTATCAACGCGCAGATCGATCAGGCCAAGGGACAGGAAGCAGAAGCCCTCGCGGCCTACCGCCAGTCCGTGCTGCGCGCCACCGAAGACGTCGAGAACGCCTTCTCCGCCCTGGTCAACCACGAGACGCAAGCCACGACGCTTGCCGGTGGCGAAGATTCTCTGACCCGTGCGCGTCAGTCGTCATTCATGGCCTACGAGAAAGGCACAGCCAGCCTGATCGATGTCCTGCACGCAGACGAAACGCTGTTGCAGGCTTCGGATGCCCGAGCGCAAGCGCAGACCGATTCAGCACGAGCAGCCATCTCGGTGTTCAAGGCGCTTGGCGGCGGCTGGCAGCCCCCTCAATTCGAATCCGTGGCGGTTCGATGACGGGCATCCTGTTCCACTACGGCAAGCCCCTTGAGGCAGGTAGGGCTCGGCCCGCAAGTTCAGGGTGCGCCCCGCGAAACGCTCATCGGCCCCATCCAGCATGCGCACGCCGGTAATCGGATCCGCGATGCAGAAGCCGACGCTCAATTTCGTGGCAAACTTCGACAATAAATCCCTCCCATAGGAAACATCGACATTGTCGCGCGCCCTTCGATATCTTTCGTTGCCGGCCTTACGTTGGGCTTTGCCGACGCTAGCCCTGCTGGCCACCGCCGGGTGCGGGTCCGGTTACGCCGATAGCACGACGAAGGCACCGCTGCGCAAGCTGAACCCCGCTGCGACGCAGGCTTATGAGATACGGCTCACACTGGCCAATGCGTCCGATCTATCAAGCGCGGGCGACGGCAAATCGCCGTTTACGGTGGCAGAGGGCACTGTGCAGTTCGACGCCAGCAACGGCGCCCGCTGTGGAAAATCCAACGCCCTGTCCGGCCACGTGCCGACATTGTCCAGCCACGAACCGTTCCGCCTTTCCCGTATATCCGCCACCGAGTACGTGGGCACCGTGTATGCCGACATGCTGCTCGACGAGGACTATTACGGGCGCGGGGTATGCCATTGGGCATTGACTGAAGCGCGCGTCGCTTTGCAAGCGCGGACGGATAATGCCGATACGCGATTCGTAGCCGGGCTGCCCGCGAAAAAAATGCTCGCGGGCGGTACCCAGGCGCGCTATTTCTGGAAAGGGTATTACCCCCGATTCGAAGGCGGGCAACATACCGATTACGGAACGCCCCGGCTGGATACCGTTTCGGCCGAAAAGCGAAACGAGTTTTTCACCGTGACGCTGACGGCCAGGAAGATCGCTGGCGACGCGCAAGCCAAGTAAACGTCTATCACCCGCGTCATGCCTCGCATTGACAAAACCCTTTTCGATGTCTTAGGATCCCGCCTCTTCTTCAACCCGCTTTTCCATTTGAGTGCAACCGTGTCTGCCATCCGTCACTACGCCTAAACGCCGACGACTACCGCCCTGGTAATCGCGGTCTGCCTGCGCGCCCCGTGCTGCTCGACGCCTGAGTCTTGAGCGCACGCCATGGGGTCCAGGCGCGGTTCCAGGAAGCACACACCCACTCGCTTTCCTTTCCCGTCCAGACTGCGTCGTCGGCTTTTCCATCACACTGGAGAAGATCCCATGACGCAAGATTTCTGCGCTTACGCGCAATCGCTGGACCTGTTTCGCTATCCCCGCACTCCCCACCTGGAAGGCTCGCGCCTGCAAGACGGCGACGAAGGCCACGACCACGTGCCGTACCGTCAATTGGCCGGCCTGCACCTGGTCGTCGAAGAAAAGCTCGACGGCGCGAACACCGGCATCAGCTTCAGCCCATCGGGCGAACTGCTGCTGCAATCGCGCGGCCACTACCTGGTGGGAGGCGGACGCGAACGGCAATTCAGTTTCGTAAAAGCCTGGGCCGCGGCGCACACCGACTGGCTGCTTGACCGCCTGGAGGACCGCTACGTGATGTATGGCGAAACGCTGTCGAAGAAGCACTCGGTTTTCTACGACGCCTTGCCGCATCATTTTTTTGAGTTCGATGTCCTGGATCGTCACAGCGGCGAATTCCTGTCCACCCAGGCGCGCCGCGTCTTGCTGGCCAATGGCCCCGTGCTGTCGGTGCCCGTCCTGTATGAAGGCGTGGCGCCGCCCAGGCTTGACACGCTCAAGGCCCTGCTGCGGCCGTCGCTGGCCAAGACGCCAGACTGGCGCAAGGCTTTTGAAGCCACCGTGCAACGAGAAGGCTTGGACGTGCAGCGCGCCTGGAAACAATGCGACAAATCGGACCTGTCGGAAGGCCTGTACGTCAAAGTGGAGGCCGACGGCAGGACGATCGCCCGCTACAAGTGGGTAAGGCGAGATTTCGTTCAAGCCATCCTGGATTCGGACAAACATCATTCCGAGCAGCCCTACGTGCCCAACCAGTTGGCGCCCGGCGTTGATCTCTACGCGCCGCGTCTCGCGGTGGACTGGGACACGCTGCGCGGCGCCGCCGGACAATAAGGAATAGATCATGCAATACGAAGCACTGCGGGCACTTACGCCTGCTCCGGGCAAGGCGCCGGATTTCAGCGCCTGCTTGGCGGCATTCCCCGCGCTGGAGCTGGCCAAGACCACGCCGCAAGACCCGCGCTATCACGGCGAGGGCGATGTCTGGACCCATACGAAAATGGTGGTGGAAGCGCTGCTGGCATTGCCGCTATACCAAACGGCGGCTCGGGCCGACCAGGAAATCGTATTTCTTGCCGCGCTGCTGCACGACATCGCCAAGCACAGCACGACCGTCATCGACCCGGTCACCGGCGCCATCGGCCAGCCCGGCCACTCCCACAAGGGCGCCATCGACGCGCGTATTGCGCTGTGGGATGCAGGCGTGCCCTTTGCCGTGCGCGAGGCCGTGTGCCGGTTGATCGCGGTCCATCAGGTGCCGTTTTTCGCATTGGAAGGCTCGCGTCGCGGCAAGACGCCCGAGTTCATCGTGCGTGAACTGTCCTGGCACGTCGACATTCCATTGCTGGCCATGCTGGCCGAAGCCGACATGCGCGGACGCATCTGCCCGGACGGTCAGCGCGTGCTGGACAACATCGCGTTGTTCTGCGAGCTGGCGCGCGACGAACGGTGCTTTGGTCAGCCACGCGCATTCGCCGATGCCCATACCGCGGTCAGCTATTTTCGCGGCGCCGACGTGCACCCCGATTACCCGTTGTTCCAGGAACCTGGATCGCGGGTGATTGTGATGTCCGGGTTGCCCGCGTCGGGCAAAAACACCTGGGTGAGCCGGCATCATCCCGAGTTGCCGGTGATTTCGTTCGACGATGCGCGAGAAGAACTGGGCCTGCGCCACGGCAAGAACGAAGGCATGGTGGCGCACCTGGCTATCGACCGTGCCCGCGAACTGCTGCGGCGCAAGGCGCCCTTCGTCTGGAACGCCACCCACCTTAGCGAGCTGATGCGCAAGAAGACGTTGGATCTGCTGTATTCGTATCATGCGCAAGTTGAACTGGTCTATCTGGAACAACCGCGCGCCGAGCTGCTGCGCCGGAACACTCGGCGCGACACATCGCTATCGAACAAGACGTTGACCAGCATGCTGCACCGCTGGGACCTGCCGTTGCCGACCGAGGCGCACCGGGTGACGTATGCGGTTTGACACGACGGACCTACCGTGCCCGCCCCGGGAAGAGCACCGGAGAAGCACCGGAAAAGCACAAACAAAAGCCGCGCGGCGGTTACGAAGGCCGGCGTTCATGCGGGGAGACGAGTGGCGGGTCGGTCGCCGGTGCCTACTGTCAAAGTTCGTCGAAGGGGGTTGCCTTGGCGGTGCTGGAGGAAGTGCAGGAGCTAGCGACCGGCGGCAACCAGGAACTGAGCGGCACCATCCGCCTGACCGCGCCCACTCCGTTCGGGCGCAAGTTCGTGGCCCCGGCGATCCACGATTTCTGCCGCCCGCATCCCCGCGTTGGCTTCGACCTGCGCCTGTCCGACCAGGTGCAGGATCTGTATAGCGGCGACCTCGACTTGGCGATCCGTATGGGCGAGTTGGCCGATTCGCGTTTGGTGGCGCAGCGCGTGGCCGACAACCGGCGCATCCTGGCGGCGTCTCCCGCCTATCTGGAGGCGCAGGGTCATCCGGGGCAACCGGAGGAACTGGAACGGCACAACTGTCTGGTGTTCGCGTATCCGGGGCTGCTGCAAAGCACCTGGCCGCTGCACAAAGGCCGCCGGGAGAAGCCTATTGCAGTCAGTGGCACGCTGTGCAGCGACAGCGGTGACGTGCTGCATGCGTGGTGCCTGGCCGGGTTGGGTATCTCGCTGCGCGAGACCTGGGACATTCACGAGGAACTGCGCGACGGGCGGCTGGTGCGCGTGTTGCCGGACTGGGAAGCAAATCCCTCGAAGATCAGCATCGTGCGGGCACGGCGCGAACCTGTGCCGCGTCGGCTCACGGCGTTCAGTGATTTCCTGCTGGAACGCTGGCAGAACGCGCCTTGGGATCGCTGATCCCATTCGCTGCCTTTGGCGAAAATTGTGAGGTTCCAGACACTCACCCCTCGGTTACGTCGGTAGCGGACTGCCAAAGTGCCTCAGCCGCGCGCCCAATCATTGCCCGATCTCGGTAGAGGCGAATCTCCAGGTCCACCATCCAGTCTGTGCTTGCTGCGACGACGAGCCGCTCCGCGTCAAGGTCCTCTTGGATCAACGATTTTGGCAACCAGGCAATGCCGCGTCCGTCCAGGGCCATTGAGCGAAGGACAGACGCCAGATGGGCTGTGAGCACTATGTGAACCGGGGTTGATTCCAGTCGTCGGCCTTGCACCGCGCGCAGTATCCTCCCCAACCCTGACTCATCGGTATAGGCCAGCACCGGAACGTGGTCATGTTCCGGTCTGTCCAAACGGTGCTGTGGATGCCCCTTCAGCGAAGGCTTAGACACAGGAAGCAATTGGTCATGACCGATCACCGCCGACTGGTACGCGTCTGAATCCATCGCACCATGCATACGACTGTGCGCGTGACTCAAAAGGAAATGAACCTTGCCTTGCTGCATTTGAAACTCGCAGCGCGCCAGTACATCTGACATCAGTTCCACGGCGCCCAACGTCAGCCTCGACTCAAGACTTCTAAGCCAGCGCGGCAGGAAGGTAAATGAAAGAGCGTGCGTGCTAGCAATGCGCAAGGTCGTCGAACTGGCTTCGGCCACATGCTTGGCTTCCCCAGGCATTCGGGCGGTTCTGGCGACCATATCCTCCGCAACTCCCCTGAACCATTCACCGACTTCGGTGAGCTGGGCGGGCTGGCTGCTGCGATCCACCAAAGGTGCGCCGATCCACGCCTCCAGTGCGCGAATCCGTCGGCTAAATGCGGGCTGCGAGCTATGCCGTTCCTCCGCCGCACGGGAGAAGTTACCACTGGCAGCGAGCGCGAGAAAATCACCGAGCCAGATGAAGTTCATCGGCGGTTCTTCCACTGCATAGAAGTAGCCAAAATGAACATTGGGGTGGGAGGCTCCAGAGGAAGAAAATCAAAGCCTCGGTATCTTTTGTACAGAGGCATCATGAAGATCGTCGAAATCCGCGAAAAAACTGTCCCGATCAGTTCGGCTATCCGCAACGCCTATATCGATTTTAGCAAAATGAATCTCAGCCTCGTGGCCGTTATCACTGACGTTATCCGCGATGGCAAACCTGTGGTCGGCTACGGATTCAATTCCAACGGCCGCTACGGCCAGGGCACGTTGATGCGCGAGCGGTTCATTCCCCGCATTCTCGAAGCGAAGCCCGAATCGCTGGTGGACAGCACCGGCAACAACCTGGACCCGCACAAAGTCTGGCAGACAATGTTCACGAACGAGAAACCCGGTGGGCATGGCGAACGTTCCGTGGCCATCGGGACCATCGACATGGCTATCTGGGATGCGGTTTCGAAGATAGAAGATAAACCTCTGTTCCAACTTCTAGCCGACCGTTATGGCGATGGTAATCCCAACCGCAAGATCTTCGTCTACGCCGCTGGCGGCTACTACTATCCTGGCCAGGACTACCGCAAGTTGCAGGACGAGATGCGCAGCTACATTGATCGCGGCTATACGGTAGTCAAGAAGAAGATCGGCGGTGCGTCGCTAGACGAGGACTTGCGCCGGATCGACGCAATCATGGAAGTTTTGCAGGACGGTCAGAGGCTGTGTGTGGACGCAAATGGTCGCTTCGACCTCGACACCGCCGTCGCTTACGCCAAGGCGCTCTCGCAGTACGACCTGTTCTGGTACGAAGAGCCGGGCGACCCGCTCGACTTCGAGTTGCAGGCGACGCTACGCAATTACTACAAGAACCCGATGGCCACTGGCGAGGATCTGTTCTCAATGCAGGATGCGCGCAATCTGATCCGCTACGGCGGCATGCGTCCTGACCGTGATTGGTTGCAGTTCGACTGCGCTTTGAGTTACGGATTGGTGGAATACCTGCGCACTCTGGAGATGCTCAAGGAGCACGGTTGGTCACCCAGCCGCTGCATCCCCCATGGTGGGCACCAGATGTCGCTCAACATTGCGGCTGGGCTGGGACTGGGGGGCAACGAGTCATACCCGGACCTTTTCCAGCCATATGGCGGTTTCCCTGATGGCGTCAAAGTCGAGAACAGCTACGTCACGCTGCCCGACTTACCCGGCATTGGCTTCGAGGGGAAGGCCGATCTTTACCGTGAGATGCAGACATTGTCTGCATGACGCTCAAGTCAACGACAACAACATAGGAGACACAAGCCATGAAGAAGCTTTGGCGCGTTGCTACGGGCATTGCTCTGCTTGGAAGCACAGTTGCCGCTCATGCAGACTTCCCGAACAAGCCCATCACGTTGGTAGTTCCGTTTGCAGCTGGGGGGCCGACCGACAAAATTGCACGGGACCTGGCCGAGGCGTTACGCAAGCCACTGGACGGCACGACTGTGGTTGTCGAAAACGCCAGCGGCGCGGGGGGCACAATTGGCGCCGCCAAGGTCGCTCGGGCAAACCCGGATGGTTATACGCTGCTTGTACATCACATCGGCATGGCTACCGCGCCATCCCTGTATCGCAAGCTAAGTTATAAGGTGCCGGACGACTTCGAGACGCTTGGCCTAATCAATGAGGCGCCGTCGGTCATCATTGGACGGCCTGGCCTGCCGGCCAATACGTTTGCGGAACTCAGGCAGTGGATCAACGCGAGCGGCGGCAAAGTCAACCTTGCCAATGCCGGCCTGGGCTCGGCATCCCACTTGTGCGGACTGATGCTTCAGAGCACGTTGAAGGCCAGCATGACGACTGTTCCATACAAAGGGACTGGGCCAGCCATGAACGATCTGCTTGGCGGGCAGGTTGACATCATGTGTGAGCAGGCGACCAATGCTGTTCCACAGATAGAGGGCAAGAGGGTTAAGGTCTTCGGTGTGACTAGTCTGCAACGTCTCTTACTACCTGCTCTCAAGGATACGCCCACGCTGGATGAGGCTGGACTCACCGGCTTCAATGTGCAGATCTGGCACGGACTATACGCACCGAAAGGAACCCCGCCGGATGCTATCGCCAAGCTGAACAACGCGCTTCGCACCGCCTTGAAGGACCCGGTATTTATCAAGCGCCAGGAGAGTCTGGGCGTGACGGTAGTGACCGATGAGCGCCTGGAGCCTGAGCAACATCGGAAGTTCCTTGAAGGCGAGAAGACGCGCTGGGCTAAAGTCTTCCAGGACGCAGGCGAATATGCCGATTAGAGCGGAAACAAACCTCTTCGTTATTTGAAGATGTGTCTGGCGAAGCGGCCTTGGGCAAGGTAATTCAAGCGCTAGCAAGCAGTGAGATGTCTGAGCAAAGCAGAACAGGTACGAACAGACCACGGAGTTCAGAAAGCACAGGACTGGCATGGAGGCTCACGGCGCCTTCCATCTTACTAAACAGCATCCTGCTCGTACGTTCTGATCATGCTTACCAACAATGAGCACTACCTTGTTTGCCTGCTTCGCATCCGTCATCAGCATCGAAAGCCGATAGTTGAATCGCGGGGAATGCAACCTAGCGTCTTACGCGGACCGCGCCGGCGCGCCCGCGCGTAGTCCTTCCATAACAAAGTCCATGAGCCAGACGAGACGCGGTTTCCACTCATCGTTGACATTGATCTGCCAAATACCCGCAATGGCCAGAAAAAAGTCATCCGTGGTGATGCCAGGACGAATGGTGCCCGCCCTCTCGTTTGCATCAAGTAAGGACTGGGCTGCGTTGACCACGGGAGCATAGCTCTCCTTTCCCGCACAGCTTCCCACATTCGACACCTCGCGAATTGCATTGGCCAAGCCAGCCTTGTTCATGGCGTACTCGGCGAGGCGAGTCATCCATTCTCGTAATGCCTGGTCGGGCGCGCGAGTCTGAAGCAGGTGTTCAGCATATTTTGCGACCTGCAGCATCTCGTAGCGATAGACCTCCATCACCAGCGCCTCTCGGGTCGGAAAGTGGCGATAGAAAGTCCCTTGTCCTACGCCGGCCTTCCTAGCGATCGCGCTCAGAGGAACGTCTGCACCCTGGGCCAGTTCCTCCAAGGCGACCGCCAAGATGCGCTCGCGGTTAAGTAGTGCGTCGGCGCGTGCAGGGCGCTCAACCTTTTGTGACTGTGCCACTTGTCCTCCTCCAAGGCGCCATTGATAAACGGACAATTGTCCGGTAAACTTTTTTTCCGGACAATTGTCCGTTTAAATTCTAGCCGCTCTACCACTTCGGAGAAGCATATGAAGCCGTCCGGCAATACCGTCCTTATCACGGGTTCCACTTCGGGCATAGGGCTCGGTCTAGCGATACGGTTACATAAGGCGGGCAACAAGGTTCTCGTCACAGGGCGGCGCAATGCGTTGCTACAGCAGATCGCGACCGATCACCCCGGAATCGAGGCTATCGAGCTTGATGTGGCCGATGCCACGTCCATCGCCCGAGCGAGTGAGCTAGTGGCCGCGCGTTACCCCGACCTGAATGTCTTGATTAACAACGCTGGCATCATGCCACGCGAAGATGCGATGAATCGCGAGTCGCTTAGGGCTGCGGAAGATACCGTCGCGATCAACCTCTTGGGCACCATCCGGATGACCTATGCTTTCTTGCCGCAACTTGCGAAACAGAAAGATAGTGTCCTCATCAATGTTAGTTCCGCATTGGCATTTGTTCCATTCCCCATAGCGATGACATACAGCGCCACCAAGGCGGCTGTTCATTCGTTCACCGAAGGCTTGCGTGCGCAGCTCGCCAACACCTCCATACGCGTCATTGAATTGGCGCCGCCTGGTGTGCAAACGACGTTGTTTGGTCAGGAAAACGACGAGCATGCTATGCCTCTGGAAGACTTCCTCGACGAGACGCTCGCCCTTTTGCACGGCGAACCCACACCGCGAGAAATCATCGTGGAGCGGGCCAAATATTTCCGTACTGCCGAGGCTGCTGGTAACTATGAAGCAGCCTTGGCAATGCTGTCCGCATGGCAGGACCCAAGCTGAAGCATTAAGTTATGAATCAGGTCATTGCACAGCAATAAAGTTGACTACGCCGACCGGTGACTGATCCGGCTGAGGTGCCGGGCCCCGCGAAGTCTCGGCGAACGGCTCACGGATCAGTTCATCCAAACGGCGGGATGCCGCGAACAGGAGCAGTGGGGAATCAACATGTCCAGGCAAAAGCTCCAGCCGATCAATCTGAAAGGGCGCCATGTGGCTGCCAGCGGTCTGCTTGCGCTCCCGCCTCCGGAACAGGCCCAGCCCGTGATATTCCAAGCCGGCGCCGCTGATGGCTTCCGGCTGATCAAGCTTGCCCAATCCACCGTCGATGGAATCTAAGTGACCGGCAAGAACTAAGAACTGCGGGACACGATTGTCTCCGGTTCCTCTGCAAGGTTGCACAGCAAGATGAACCAAGTGAAAGGGAGTAGGAATCATGAAAGTAGGCATTCTGGGCACCGGCAATATCGGAAAGACACTTGTCCGTGAATTGACCAAAGCGGGTCATGAGATCAAGGTTGCGAACTCCCGTGGCCCTGAAACAATCGACAAGCAGCTACTGGCTAACGGCGCCCGCGCGACAGCCGCTCAAGACGCGGTGAGGGACGTGGACGTGATCATCCTCTCGATCCCGTTTGCGAGCCACTCGAAAGTCAAATCCCTTCTCGCGGGCGTCCCGGAAGAAACGGTGGTGATCGACACAGCCAACTATTATCCAGTGCGGGACGGCGCGATCGAGGCGATTGACGCGGGCCAGGTGGAAAGCCTCTGGGTAGTGGAACAATTAGGCCGGCCGATCGCCAAGGCGTGGAACGCGATAGGGGCGCAAGCATTCGCCGAATTTGGAATGGCGCCGGGCAGTCCTGATCGTATCGCGATACCCGTTGCTGCCGATCGCACAATCGATCGAGAAGTGGCGATGCGTCTGGTCGAAGAGACGGGCTTCGACGCATTCGATGCTGGATCGCTCGCGGATTCGTGGCGCCAGCAGCCTGCTGCGCCGGCTTACTGCACCAACCTTAAAAAGAAGGAGATGGCAGCGGCTCTCGCAGCGGCCGAGAAGGCTCGCCTCCCGAAACGCCGTGATTTGGTGTCCGCGATTGTGCAAGAACGCTTCGGTCTTGCGAACTTGAGCAATTCCGATGCCGACTTCCTCGAAAAGCTCAACCGGCTCATCTATATGTAGGCCGCTGTGTCGGCTGTCTTTGAGCAAACTGGCCTTTTTCGCTTAACAACGAGTGAAGGAGTCCACTTGCCCCGTTAGAGCCCCCCTGTTTCTCACGCTGTGTACGCCCCGATTCCCTAGATACCTGTTCGTGTCTTCTCCGGTTTGGGGCTATGTTGAGCAAGTGACTTGCCGACGAGTTCAAGGCCAAGGCGATCCTGCTCACCAAAGTGGCCTACAGGTGAACTTGCTGGTGAACAAGTCGGCGCGCTTGTCGTAGCCGATGGTCTGGAGGGCGATCTCGAACAGCAGCTTTGCCACGAAGAGCTCCTACTTGGAGCTCTTGTCTTTTATGGCCCTAGTCCAAGCCAATTTGCTGCGAAGTGCCTTGCCATGATCTGCAAGAGCCGAGGCTGGTATTGCTTAGCTACCAACTTGAATGAACCCAATCTCAGGTTGAATGAAATTCGACATGAGGCTCGGTGACCGGCTTCGACAAATGGGGCCACCCCCCAAATATGTAACAGCCGCCCCTCCCCCCCTTGAACCCTGCAACATCATCCCTATAATTAGCACTCGACACCGGTGAGTGCTAACAGCCCTCCCGGGGCTAACCGATCATTCACTTTCAATCAAGTAAACAGGAGTTCCTCATGGCCTTGCGTCCCCTGGGCGATCGCGTGATCGTCAAACGCCTCGAAAACGAGCGCAAGACTGCCTCGGGCATCGTCATCCCCGACAGCGCCGCTGAAAAGCCTGATCAGGGCGAAGTCGTGGCCGTCGGCCCCGGCAAGAAGACCGAAGACGGCAAGATCCTGCCGGTCGACCTGAAGGCTGGCGACAAGGTTCTGTTCGGCAAGTACGCCGGCCAGTCCGTGAAGGTTGATGGCGAAGAACTGCTCGTCATCCGCGAGGACGAAATCCTCGCCGTGGTTCAGTAAACCCCGCCTCAAACGAATTTTCGAAGGAAGCTAAGAAATGGCTGCCAAGCAAGTATTGTTCGGTGACGACGCCCGTGTGCGTATCGTCCGCGGCGTGAATGTTCTCGCCAACGCTGTTAAGACCACCCTGGGCCCCAAGGGTCGCAACGTCGTGCTGGAGCGCTCGTTCGGCGCCCCGACCGTGACCAAGGACGGCGTGTCCGTCGCCAAGGAAATCGAACTGAAGGACAAGTTCGAGAACATCGGCGCACAACTGGTCAAGGACGTTGCCTCCAAGACCTCCGACAACGCCGGTGACGGCACCACGACCGCCACCGTGCTGGCTCAAGCCATCGTCATGGAAGGCCTGAAGTACGTTGCCGCCGGTTTCAACCCGATCGACCTGAAGCGCGGCATCGACAAGGCTGTCGCCGCTGCCGTGGCTGAACTGAAGAAGCAATCCAAGCCGGTCACGACCAGCAAGGAAATCGCTCAAGTCGGTTCGATCTCGGCCAACAGCGATGCCTCCATCGGCCAGATCATCGCTGACGCGATGGACAAGGTTGGCAAGGAAGGCGTCATCACCGTCGAAGACGGCAAGTCGCTGGAAAACGAGCTGGACGTCGTCGAAGGCATGCAATTCGACCGCGGCTATCTGTCGCCCTACTTCATCAACAGCCCGGAAAAGCAAGTTGCCGTGCTGGAAGATCCGTTTGTCCTGATTTTCGACAAGAAGATCAGCAACATCCGTGACCTGCTGCCCGTGCTGGAACAAGTTGCCAAGTCGAGCCGTCCCCTGCTGATCATTGCAGAAGACGTCGAAGGCGAAGCGCTGGCCACCCTGGTTGTGAACAACATCCGTGGCATCCTGAAGACCACCGCCGTCAAGGCTCCGGGCTTCGGCGACCGCCGCAAGGCCATGCTGGAAGACATCGCCATCCTGACGGGCGGCACGGTGATCTCCGAAGAAACCGGCATGTCGCTGGAAAAGGCCGGCCTGGCTGAACTGGGCCAAGCCAAGCGCATCGAAGTGGGCAAGGAAAACACGACGATCATCGACGGCGCTGGCGACAGCAAGTCGATCGAGGCTCGCGTCAAGCAAGTCCGTATCCAGATCGAAGAAGCCACGTCCGACTACGACCGTGAAAAGCTGCAAGAACGCGTGGCCAAGCTGGCCGGCGGCGTTGCCGTGATTCGCGTTGGCGCTGCCACCGAAGTCGAAATGAAGGAAAAGAAGGCTCGCGTCGAAGACGCCCTGCACGCTACCCGCGCCGCAGTGGAAGAAGGCGTTGTCGCTGGTGGCGGTGTTGCACTGCTGCGCGCCAAGCAAGCCATTGCTGAACTGAAGGGCGACACGCCTGACCAGAACGCCGGTATCAAGCTGATCCTGCGTGCTGTGGAAGAACCGCTGCGCACCATCGTCACGAACGCCGGCGAAGAAGCCAGCGTCGTGGTCAGCAACGTGCTGAACGGCAAGGGCAACTACGGCTACAACGCTGCAACCGGCGAGTACACCGACCTGGTCGAGCAAGGCGTTCTGGATCCCACCAAGGTGACCCGCACCGCCCTGCAAAACGCTGCCTCCGTCGCCAGCCTGCTGCTGACGGCTGAAGCCGCCGTGGTCGAACTGGCCGAAGACAAGCCCGCTGCCCCGGCCATGCCGGGTGGCATGGGCGGCATGGGCGGCATGGACTTCTAAGTCCCGCTTTCCTTGCACGGCCTCCCCGGCGTCAAAACCGGGGAATGCAGTATCTGAAAAACCCCCGGACCTTCGCCCCGGGGGTTTTTCTTTTTGTGCGCCCATCCTGTTGTGCGCTCCTGCCCGCTACCGACGACGGATTCGGCGGCCGGCCACCGTACACATTGCCTGTTGTTTCCAGCGCACCCGTTATCTCCCGGCGCGAACACGTTTGCGCACAAACTCGCGGTTTCCCCCAGGCGCATGCGTCCCTACAATGAAGATTCCTTCGCCCACGCCGCCCCAGCCCTATGCGCCTACCCCAGAGCCTGCGAGCCTTGCGTCCGTCCGAGATCGGCGGGCTGCTGATGGACTCCGCCAACCAGTGGTCAAACCACCGCGCATCCAGCAAGGGCGCCGCGCTGGCGTTGTACATGGTGTTTTCATTGGCGCCGATGCTGATCCTGGTGATCGCCGTGGCCGGCGCGTTCTATGGCGAAGACGCGGTACGGTCAGAGCTTTTCTTGCAGATGCGCGACCTGACCGGCGAACGCGGCGCGGAAGTCATCCAGACGGTGTTGGCCAGCGCGCATGAATCCGGCGGCGGGTGGATTGCCGCGCTGATTTCCATTTTTGTGCTGATCTTCAGCGCCACCACCGCCTTTGCCGAACTGAAGGCCAGCCTGGACGATTTGTGGGAAGTGCCCGCCAACCAGAAGGGCGGCATCCAGGGCATGGTGCGCAGCCGCATGCTGTCGTTTGGCCTGGTGCTGGTGCTGGCGCTGTTCCTGTTGGTGTCGTTGACGGTGAATGCCGCGCTGGGCGCTGCGCAAAAGCTGTATGGCGACCTGTGGATGGCGTCCACCGTCGCCAGGGTGGTGGATTGGGCGTCGACGCTGTTTTCGTTTTCGGTGGTGGTCGCGCTGTTTGCGGTGATCTTCAAGTTGCTGCCCAGCGCAAAGATATCCTGGCGCGACGTGATCCCGGGCGCCATCGTGACGGCCGCGCTGTTCCTGGTGGGCAAATGGGGCATCGGGCTGTACCTGAGCCGGGGCGCGGCCGTGTCGGCCTATGGCGCGGCGGGTTCGCTGATCGCCCTGCTGCTGTGGATCTACTATTCCGCGCAGATCTTCTTCTTTGGCGCGGTGTTCACGCGGCAATTCGCGCTGCGCTTCGGCGATGCCGCGAAGCCTGCCGTGTCGGACCCGGGCGCTGCGGCCCCCCCACAACCCTAGACCGGTAGATACAATCGCGTCTACCGCGAGTTCTTCGACGCTGATGGCCCCGCCCGCACACGCGCTGCGGTGCATCCGTTGCCGCACCCGCACTTGCTGATTTCAATCAAGGCGGGCGCCTCCAAGCATGTCGAACTTCCGCATCACGCCCAATGCGCTCAGCCATAAGCTGAAGCTGCATCAATTGCAGATCTTTGAACGCGTGCTGGCGCGCCGGTCGCTGTCGCGCGCGGCCAGCGAACTGCATCTGACCCAGCCCACCGTCACCAAGGCCATCCACGACCTGGAAGCCTTCTTTGGCGCGACCTTGTTCGAACGGTCGAACCGGGGCGTTACGCCCACGGAGCTTGCCCTGGTGCTGGGGCGTCGCGTGCATGCCATGTTGGCCGAGGTGCGCTACATGGCCGACGACATCGACGCGGTACTGGGCGGCGCCAGCGGCCACGTGGTGGTGGGCACGCTGATCGCCGCGTCCGCCAAGCTGCTGCCCGAAGCCATTGCCCGCATGATGACCGACCACCCGGGCATCCAGGTCACCGTGCGCGAAGGGCCGTCGGCGCAGTTGCTGCCCGCGCTGGCCACGGGCGACGTTGACATCGTCGTGGGCAGGTTGCCCGGCGCCGACATGGCGTCGATATCGGGCGTGGCGGTCGACCATCACAAGCTTTATCGCGAAGCGCTGTGCCTGGTGGTCGGCGCGCAGCATCCCATGGCCGCCGCGCAAGAGGTCACGCTGGCGGACCTGGCCGACCACATCTGGATTCTGCCCGCGCCCACCTCGCCCCTGCGCGCTTCGGTTGAGCGCACGTTTTTCGACGCGGGCCTGCGCCTGCCCGCGCGCCACGTGGAATCCCTATCGCTGCTGACCAACATCGGCATCCTGATGCACAGCGACGCGCTGGCGCTGATTCCCTACGACGCGGCAGCGCAGTTCCTGTCCATGGGCTTGCTGGCGCGCCTGCCTACGACGGTGTTCGGAGACTTTGGCGACGTGGGTTATTCCGTGCGCGCCGATCGTCCGATGACGCCCGCTTGCCAGCGGCTGGTGCAATACCTGCAAGCCATCACGGCGCAGCGCGAACCGGGATCGGCCCGCCGCGCATAACGCGCGGATAACGCGCGAATATCGCGCGCGGGCCAGGCGCGCCCGTTTCCCTACGGGAAACCCCGCGATAGATAAGCCGCATATCCAACCGCGCAATTTCTATTATTCCCTCGGCGCGCTCGCCCCCTAGACTTCATCAAACCAAGCCTCCCCGGAGATCCTCATGCCCGCCTACGGCCCGCCGTTGAATTTCCAGCGCTGGATCGACGATCACGCGCATCTGCTCAAGCCGCCCGTGGGCAATCAGCAGATCTGGCAAGACGCCGACTTCATCGTCACCGTGGTCGGCGGCCCCAACCACCGCACCGATTATCACGACGACCCGTTGGAAGAATTCTTCTACCAATTTCGCGGCAACGCCTGGTTGTCGCTGTGGGTAGACGGCAAGCCCGAACGTGTGGATTTGAAGGAAGGCGACATCTTCCTGTTGCCGCCGCATGTACGCCATTCGCCGCAACGCCCCGAAGCCGACAGCGCCTGCCTGGTCATTGAACGCCAGCGCCCCGTGGGCCTGCTGGATGGCTTTGAATGGTATTGCCCGCATTGCGGCCACCTGGTGCACCGGGTTCAAGTGCAGTTGAAAAGCATCGTCACCGACCTGCCACCGCTATTCCAGGCGTTCTACGACAGCACCGACAAGCGCACCTGCCCCGGCTGTGGCCAGGTCCATCCCGGCAAAGGCCACGCGCCCGCCGGACAAGCCGTGTCCGCCTAGCACCCCAACTCTTGCGAAGCCGTTATCCATGATTCAGAAAATCGACATGCATGCCCATTTCTTTCCGCCGATCACGCGGCAGGAAGCGGCGGCGCTTGATCCCGTGCACGCGCCCTGGCTGCGCCCGGACGCCGACGGCGCCACCGGCCAAATCATGGCGGGCGATCGCGAGTTCCGACCGGTGGACGCCACGCTGTGGGATCCGGCGCTGCGCATCGAGCAGATGGATCGGCATGGCGTGGACGTGCAAATCCTGTGCGCCACGCCGATCATGTTCGGCTACACCTACCCCGGGCAACTTGCCGCCGACTGGGCGGCCCGCATGAACGACCTGGCGCTGGAACACTGCGCCCATGCGCCCGCGCGCTTGAAAGCGCTGGCGCAGGTGCCGCTGCAAGACCTGGACCTGGCTTGCAAAGAAGCGTCCCGCGCACGCGCCGCCGGCCACCTGGGTGTACAGATCGGCAACCACGTCGGCCCGCGCGACCTGGATGACGACACGCTGGTGCAATTCCTTATCCACTGCGCCAACCACGACATCCCGGTGCTGGTGCACCCGTGGGACATGATGACCGATGGCCGCATGAAGAAATGGATGCTGCCCTGGCTGGTGGCCATGCCCGCCGAAACGCAGCTGGGCATTCTGTCGTTGATTTTGTCCGGCGCCTTCGAGCGCATTCCGCGCAGCCTGAAGCTGTGCTTCGCGCACGGCGGCGGCAGCTTCGCCTACCTGCTGGGCCGCGTGGACAACGCCTGGCGGCACCGCGACATCATCCGGCAAGACTGCCCGCGCCTGCCCTCTTCCTATACCGACCGCTTCTACACCGACAGCGCCGTGTTCGACCCGCGTTCGCTGCGCCTGTTGATTGCCGTGATGGGCGAAGACCGCGTGCTGCTGGGTTCCGACTACCCCTACCCGCTGGGCGAACAGGAAGTGGGCCGCCTGGTGGCGCACGCGGAACTCGCGCCCGAGGTGCAGCAAAAGATCCTGTTTCGCAACACGATGACGTTTTTTGGATTGCAGCCGTAACCCCTGCGCGAGGCAAGAGACCACGACCGTGACACACGGCAACTCAAGGGAAAAAAAACATGAAACGCACCACCACACTGGCCGCCGCCGCGGCCCTGGGCCTGGCCCTGTCGGGCGCCGCGATGGCCGACGTGAAGATTGGTTTGTTGACCACATTGACCGGCCCCGGCTCCGTGCTGGGACAGGACCAGCTGGACGGTTTCATGCTGGCCGTGGACCAGGGCGGCGGCAAGCTGGGCGGCGTGCCGGTGCAGGTCATCAAGGAAGACGATCAGTTCAAGCCCGAAGTGGGCGTGCAGGCCGCGCGCAAGCTGGTGCAAAGCGACAAGGTGCCGATCATTACCGGCGTGGTGTATTCCAACGTGATGCTGGCCGTGGTGCGGCCCGTCACCAGCGCGGGCGTGTTCCTGGTGGGGTCCAACGCGGGGCCGACCAACCTGGCGGGCAAGGACTGTTCGCCCTATTTCTTTTCCACGTCCTGGAACAACACGCAGCGCCATGAAGGCAGCGGCGAAATGGCCAACCAGATGGGGTTCAAGAAGGTCTACCTGCTTGCCCCCAACTACCAGGCGGGCAAGGACGCGATGGCCGGTTTCAAGCGCTTCTACAAAGGCCAGATTGCCAACGAGGTCTTCACCCAGGTCAACCAGCCCGACTACTCGGTAGAGCTGGCGGCGCTGGCCGACGCCAAGCCGGACGCGGCGTATGTGTTCTTTCCTGGCGGCATGGGCGTGAACTTCATCAAGCAGTACCGGCAGGCCGGGCTGTTCGGCAAGATACCGCTGTTGTCGGTGGACACCATCGACGGGGCCACGCTGCCCGCGCTGCAACAGGATGCGCTGGGCGCCGTGACCAACGTGCCGTATTCGCCGGACCTGGACAACGGCGCCAACAAGGCGTTTGCCGCCGCGTTTCGCCAAAAGTACGGACGCGAACCGTCCAGCTACGCGGCGCAATCGTTCGACGCGGCCCAGCTGATCGGCTCGGCGCTAAAGAAAACGGGCGGCAAGGTCGACGATAAGGACGCGTTGCGCAAGGCGCTGGAGGCGGCCGACTTTGCCTCGGTGCGCGGGGAATTCCGCTATCAGCCCAATCACTTTCCGGTGGCCGGATTTTTCCGCGCCGACGTGCAGGCCGGTGCGGACGGCAAGGTGGCGTTCGTGAACAAGGGCCCCATCTTCGCGGACCTGTCCAAAGTGTCCGACCAGTACGCCGCGCAATGCGTAATGAAGTGATGCGCAGGGCCGCGCCGGCCCCGCGCCAAAGGTGACAACCATGTCCGCGACGCTGCTGCTTGTGCAGGCCTTGAACGGCTTGCAGCTTGGCATCCTGCTGTTTCTGCTGGCCGCCGGCCTGACGCTGGTGTTCGGCATCATGAACTTCATCAACCTGGCGCACGGGTCGCTGTACATGATGGGCGCGTTCATCGCGGCCACCGTGTTCCGCCACACCGGGTCGTTTCTGCTGGCCGGCGCCGCCGTCATCGCAGGCATGGCGGCGCTGGGCCTGCTGCTGGACCGCATCGCGTTGGCGCGGCTGTATCCGCGCGACCACCTTGACCAGGTGCTGGCTACCTTCGGCTTCATCCTGTTCTTCAATGAGCTGACCCGCATCATCTGGGGCCCCGCGCCCATCAGCATGGGGCTGCCGTCGTGGCTGTCGGGCACCATCGACATCCTGGGCGTGACCTATCCGCTGTACCGCTTTTTGATCATCGTGGTGGGCTTGCTGGTGGCCGGCGGCTGCTATGTGCTGATCCACCGCACGCGGCTGGGCATGTTGATCCGCGCGGGTTCCACCGACCGCATGATGGTGGGCGCGCTGGGTGTGAACATTGCGCGGCTGAACACCTTGCTGTTTGTGCTGGGCGCGGTGCTGGCCGGGCTCGCGGGCTTGATGGCAGGCCCGATCCTGTCGGCGCAGACGGGCATGGGCGAACCCATCCTGATCCTGACGCTGGTGGTGATCGTGATCGGCGGCATCGGCTCGGTGCGCGGCGCGTTTCTGGCGGCGTTGATGGTGGGGCTGATCGACACGCTGGGCCGCGCGCTGTTGCCCACCCTGTTGCGCGCCACGCTGCCGCCCGCCGCGGCCAATGCCGCCGGGCCCGCCATTGCGTCGATGCTGATCTACGTGGTGATGGCGCTGGTGCTGGCCATGCGGCCGCAGGGCCTGTTTCCCGTCAAGCATGGATAAGGGGCATCGCATGCACATTCCGTCCGCGCGCTTTCTGGTTGCCACCGCCTTGCTGGTGCTGCTGGCCTTGGTGCCCGCGTACGCCCACTGGCAGGGCGAACCTTTCCTGCTGGCCTTGTTTGGCCGCGTGCTGGTGTACGGCGTGGCGGCGCTGGCCCTGAACCTGTTGCTGGGCTTTGGCGGCATGGTCAGCTTTGGCCATGCGTTGTACCTGGGCCTGGGCGCGTATTCGGTGGGGGTGATGTCGCACTACGGTATCGAAAGCGGCTGGCTGCATCTGGCGGGAGCGCTGGGCGCGTGCGCCGTGGTGGGCTTGATCAGCGGGTTCGTCGTGATGCGCACCTCGGGCATCGCCTTCATCATGATTACGCTGGCGTTCGCGCAGATGTTCTACTTTCTGGCCACAGGGCTGGACGGCTTTGGCGGCGACGACGGCATGTCCTTGTTTACGGGCAGTGACTTCGGCGCGTTCCGGCTGGATACGCCGCTGGCGCTGTACTACGCGGCTTTCGGCGTGCTGGTGTTGGTGCTGGCGCTGATGCATCGGCTGATCCACGCGCCGTTCGGCATGGCGTTGCGCGGCTGCCAGGCCAACGAACGGCGCATGCGCGCGCTGGGCTTTCCCACGCTGCGCTACCGGTTGGCCGCCTACGTGTTGTCGGCCATGATCTGCGGCGTGGCGGGCGTGCTGCTGGCCAACCTCACGATGTACGTATCGCCGTCCTATCTGGCATGGACCACGTCGGGCGAATTGATTGTGATGGTGGTGCTGGGCGGCATCGGCACGCTGTTCGGCCCCGTTGTCGGCGCGCTGGCCTTCCTGCTGTTGGAAGAAGGGCTGAAGCTGTTGACCGGGCATTGGATGCTGATCATGGGGCTGTTGATCGTGGGCGTGGTGCTCGTGTCGCGGCGCGGCGTGTATGGCAGCTTGCCCGACACGCCCTGGCGTCGCCACCCCGCCACGCCGCTGGGTCAGCCTTCCGGAGAACCGCAATGAGCGCGCTGCGTGTTGAAAACCTGGTCAAGCGTTATGGCGGATTAACGGTCACGGACAACTTGTCGCTGGACGTGCAAGCGGGCGAATTGCATGCGGTGATCGGCCCGAACGGCGCGGGCAAGACCACGCTGATCGGCCAACTTAGCGGCGAACTTCGGCCCGATGCCGGGCGCGTGATGCTGGATAACCGCGACATTACCCGCATGCCCGTGCACACGCGGGTGCGCCATGGCCTGGCCCGCTCGTATCAGATCACCTCGGTGTTCAAGCCGTTCACCGCTTTGGAGAACGTGGCGATGGCAGTGCAGGCGCGGCGTGGCCACAGTTTTCGCTTCTTCAAGCCCGTGCTGGGCACGCCCGCGCTGACGGAGCCGGCCCGCGACGCGCTGGCGCTGGCCGGCTTATCGGCCCGCGCCAACACCCCGGCAGGCGAGCTTGCGCATGGCGAACTGCGGCAACTGGAGCTGGCGATGGTGCTGGCTTGCCAGCCGTCACTGCTGTTGCTGGACGAGCCCATGGCGGGCATGAGCCAACACGAATCCGAAGCCATGACGCGCCTGCTATTGCAGCTGCGCGGCCGCTACACGATCTTGCTGGTGGAACACGATATGCAAGCCGTCTTCGCGCTGTCAGACCGCATTACGGTACTGGTCTACGGCAGCGCGCTGGCTTGCGGCACGGCCGACCAGATCCGCAACGACCCGCACGTGCGCGAATGCTATCTGGGCAGCGAACGCGCCAGCGCCCGCCGCAAGCAAGAGGCCGCCGCATGAGCCCCCTGCTATCGCTGCGCGGCGTGACGGCGCACTATGGCGCCAGCCAGGCACTGTTCGGCATCGACCTGGTAATTGGGCCGGGCCAATTCGTGACGCTGCTGGGCCGCAACGGCATGGGCAAGTCCACCACCGTGAAAACCGTGATGGGCCTGGCGCGCGCCACCACGGGCAGCATTGTTTTTGATGGCCAGGACATCAGCCGGCTGCCGTCCTACAAGGTGGCGCAATGCGGCATCGGACTGGTGCCCGAAGGGCGGCATATCTTCCCGAACTTGTCCGTGCGCGAAAACCTGATTGCCACCGCGCACAACCGCCAGGGCCTGGCGCAACCGTGGTCGTTGGACCGGGTGTACGCGCTGTTTCCGCGCTTGGCCGAACGCGCGCGGCATCTGGGCAGCCATTTGTCCGGCGGCGAACAACAGATGCTGGCAATCGGGCGGGCGCTGTTGACCAACCCGCGCTTGCTGATTCTGGATGAAGCCACCGAAGGGCTGGCGCCCGTGGTGCGCGAAGAAATCTGGCAGGCGCTGGACAGCCTGAAGCAGACCGGGCTGGCCGTGCTGTGCATCGACAAGAACCTGGAGCCGCTGCTGGCCACCGCCGACCATCACGCCATTGTCGAAAAGGGGCGCGTGGCGTGGACGGGATCATCGCAAGCGTTTCTGGATGACGAGCCCCGGCTGTTGCAGTACCTGGGGGTGTAGGTCCGCTTGCTCAGACACGTTGCGCGGGCAGCGGCACGCCCAGGCGCAGGCTCCAATCCTGCATCTGCGCCCACAAGGCGGGCGGCACGGGAATGCCGTCTTGCCGGCGCGCGGCCTCGGCCGCCGCTTCAGGGTCGCCCGGCATGCGCGGCGCGCCCGGTTGCGCCGAGAGTTCCATCGCCATTGCCGCCACCACGCCCGCCAGCGCCGCGCCGCCCGCGAAGCGATCCGGATCGATCACGATAAAGAACGCACCCAGCTCGCGCGGGCGCTGCAATTGTTCATACATGGGCGAGATATGCGGGCCAAACGGGTTGCCGTTCAACGGGCCGCACAGCAGCTCGATCATCATCGCCAGGCCGTAGCCCTTGTAGCCGTATTCTTCGCCGCCCAAAGGCCGCAGGGCGCGCACGGCGTCTGCGTCCGTGCAATCCCGCCCGGCGGCATCAAGCGCCACCCCGGGCGGCAACGCCACGCCATCGCGGCGCGCGTTCATGACGCGGTTCCACGGAATGGCGGTGGTTGCCATGTCCAGACACAAGGGCTGCGCGCCTGCGCGCGGAAACGCCAGCGATATCGGGTTGGTGCCAAAGAACGGCTGATGGCCGCCATGCGGCGCGGCAATCGAATCCGAATGGGTGAACGCAATGCCGATCAAACCTTGCCGTGCCGCCGCGCGGCTGTACAAGCCGACGGCGCCGCAATGCGAAGAATCGCTGACGCCCACGGCGGCGATGCCCGCTTCGCGCGCCAGCTCAATGGCCAGCGCGTTGGCCCGGTGCGCCACGATGATGCCCTGCCCTTGCCCGCCGTGCAGCTGCGCCGTGCCGGGCCCGGTCCGGTCGATGCGAATGGCGGGGCGCGGCACGATCGAGCCATGCGCGACGCGGTTCAGGTAGTGCGGCAGCCGGGCGATGCCGTGCGAATCAATGCCCCACAAACTGGTCTGCGCCAAGCTGGCCGCCAGGCAGCGCGCGTCTTCATCGCTGAAGCCTTGGGCGTGCAGGCAGGCGCTGCCCCAGCGTTCCCATTCATCGGCATCCACTCGGCTTTGCCCAGACATGCGGCGCTCTCCTCAGGTAGCGGCTTGCACGGCGTACAGCACGCCATGCTGGCGCAGGTTTTCCAGATGCGTGCTTAGCGCGGCCACGAAGTCGGGCACGCGGCCCAGGTTGCCGAACACCGGCTTATATCCCGCCAGCACCATCGCGCGGCGGTGCGCCGATTGCGCGGGCGCGGACGCGCGGGCGGCGACCTCGGCGCGCGACAGCAGCTTGGCAAGCCGCGCGGCCAGCGGGTCGTCGATGGCGTAGCGCCCGCCTTGCTCGTCCTCGCCACGCAGATAATGCAGCCACGCGGCCACCGCCAGGGATAGGCGCTGGATGTCGTCGCCCGCGCGCAAGCGGTCGCGTATGGTTTCCAGCAGCCGCTGCGGGATTTTTTGCGAGCCGTCCATCGCCACTTGCGGGATCGGATGCGGCAGCGCGGGGTTGGCGACCCGTTCCAGGAAGCGGCGGCGGTATTCCTCCAGCCCGCCGTCCGGAATGCCCTTCAACGTAGGCGCGATTTCCAGCCGCATCATGGCATCCACGAACGCATGCAGCGCGGGCGTCTGCACGGACTCGCTGACCGTCCGGTGCCCCAGCAGCGCGCCCAGGTAGGCGAAGGCGGAATGCGGGCCGTTCACCATTCGCAGCTTCAAGCGTTCGTAGGGCGCGGCGTTACGCACGAAGGTGGCGCCGCCCTGCGTTTCCCAAGCCGGACGGCCGGCGGCGAACTTGTCTTCGATCACCCAATTCAGATAGGGCTCGCCCACCACGGGCCAGGCGTCTTGCACGCCAAGCTTGTCCGCGATGCGCCGACGGTCATCGTCATCCGTGCCCGGCACGATGCGGTCCACCATGGAATTGGGAAAGGTGCAGTGCTTGTCGATCCAGCCCGTCAGCGCGACGTCCACACGCAGCGCAAAGGCCAGCACCAGGTTGCGCAGCAGGTCGCCGTTGCCGCGCAGGTTGTCGCACGACATCAGCGTGACGGGCGGCAAGCCGCGCTCGCGGCGCAGCGCCAGGCCATGGACCAGAATGCCGATGGTGCTGCGCGGACGATGCGGGTTTTCAAGGTCGTGCAGGATGTCGGGGTCATCCCAGCGCAGGTGGCCCGTGGCCGGCTCGTGGCTGTAGCCCTTTTCGGTCACGGTCAGGCTGACGATGCGGGTCTGCGGATACGCAATCCGCTCAAGCACGGCGTTGGGGTCTTCTTCGGCCACCATCACGCGCAGCACCGAGCCCACCACGCGCAGCTGCTCGCGCGCCTGGCCGTCGGGGCCGCCGTCGCGCAGGGCCAACGTGTACAAGCCGTCTTGGGGCGTCAGCGCATCGCGCGTGTCGGGCCGGCGCAACGACACGCCCAGAATGCCCCAGCTAAGATCGCCGCTGGCCTCCATGGCCAGGTCCGTCATCACCGCCTGATGCGCGCGATGAAAGGCGCCCAAGCCCAGATGCACGATGCCGGGCGTTAGCCGGCTGCGGTCATAGATGGGTTTTTCCACGTCTGCGGGCAGACGCGGCAACGACTCCGTATTCAAACGTTCAAGCATGGTTGACCAGGGGCGGAAGGCGCCATGCACCTGTCGGGTGACCGGCCAGTCGGCGCGCGGGTGAGGATATCCCCAGACACAGAATTGTTCGATGCCCGGACAGTGACAAAATGCAACACCACCATCATCATGATCCTCGTCGCCGGTATCCGCGGGCCGTTCGCCTACATCACCGCGCCCAGCTGCCACGGCACGAATTCGTTCTGGCCATAGCCGTGTTCTTCGCTGCGGGTGCGCCGCCCCGAAGCGGTTTGCAGCATCAGCTGGAAGATGCGTTCGCCCATCTGTGCCACGCTTTGCGCGCCGTCCACCACTTCGCCGCAATTGATGTCGATATCGTCGGACTGGCGCTGCCACAACGCGGTGTTGGTCGACAGCTTTAACGACGGCGCGGGCGCGCAGCCATACGCCGAGCCGCGCCCGGTGGTAAAGCAGATCAGGTTGGCGCCGCCCGCGACCTGGCCGGTGGCCGATACGGGGTCATAGCCCGGGGTGTCCATGAACACCAGCCCGCGCGAGCGCACGGGCTCGGCGTATTCGAATACGTCGGTCAGGTTGGTGGTGCCGCTTTTGGCGATGGCACCCAACGACTTTTCCAGAATGGTCGTCAGCCCGCCCGCCTTGTTGCCGGCCGACGGGTTGTTGTCCATCTCGGCATCATTGCGGGCGCAGTAGTCTTCCCACCAGCGCACGCGCGCCAGCAGTTTGTCGGCCACGGCCGGGGTTTGCGCGCGACGCGTCAGCAAGTGTTCGCCCCCGTAGATCTCGGGCGTTTCCGACAGGATGGCGGTGCCGCCGTGGCGCACCAGCAGGTCCACCGCGGCGCCCAGCGCGGGGTTGGCGCTGATGCCCGAATAGCCGTCGGAGCCGCCGCATTGCAGGCCCACCGTCAGATGGCTGGCCGGCACGGGCTGGCGCTGCACCTGGTTGGCCTGCTCCAGCATGCGTTCCACCAGTTCGATGCCGCGCGCCACCGTCTTGCGAGTGCCGCCGGTGTCCTGGATATTGAAGGTGTGCAGCAGGCCGCTTTCACGCAGGCCCTCTTGTTCCATCAAGCCGCCGATCTGGTTGGTTTCGCAGCCCAGCCCCACCACCATCAGCCCGCCGAAGTTGGCATGGCGTGCATAGCCGCCCAGGGTCCGGCGCAGCACCTTCAAGGGTTCGCCCTCGCTGCCGGTGGCGCAGCCGGCGCCGTGCGTCAGCGCCACCACGCCGTCCACGTTCGGACAGGCGGCCAGCGCATCGGGATGGATGTCGCGGCGGAAGTGGTCGGCGATGGCGCGCGCCACCGTGGCCGAACAGTTCACGCTGGTCAGGATGCCGATGTAATTGCGCGTGGCGATGCGGCCGTCGGCGCGCACGATGCCATCGAAGGTGGCGGGTTCGGCCACGTACTCGGTGGGGCGCGCGCCCTGTCCCACGGCGTAGTCGCGCTGAAACGCCGAGAATTCCAGGTTCTGCGTGTGGACGTGCTGCCCGGCCGCAATGGGCTGGCGCGCCACGCCGATGATCTGGTTGTACCGGCGCACCGGCTCGCCCGCCGCGATGGCGCGTACGGCCACCTTGTGGCCGGGCGGCACCAGCCCTTGCACCGTCACCCCTTCGCTTTCCAGCCGCGTGCCGCTGACCAGCTGGCGCCGGGCGATCACCACGTTATCCGCCGGGTGGATGCGTATGACGGCCGTATCGTTGTGGGACATGAAGACTCCGGAAAGTAAGGGGTGCGGGGCGGACGAGCGATCAGCCGTCGATCAAGGCCGGGTCCCAGGCATGCACGCGCTGGCGCTGCTCGCCCAGGCCGGCGATGCCCAGCTTGATCTCGTCGCCCGCCTTCAGGTACACGGGCGCGGGCTTTTGCCCCATGCCCACGCCGGGCGGCGTACCGGTGCTGATCAGGTCGCCCGGATACAGCGTCATGAAGCGGCTGACATACGCCACCAGCTGCGCCACGCCAAACACCATGGTGCGCGTGCTGCCGTTCTGATAGCGCTTGCCATTCACTTCCAGCCACATCTCCAGGTCTTGCGGGTTGGGGATTTCGTCGGCGGTGGCCAGCCATGGGCCGATGGGGCCGAAGGTGTCGCAGCCCTTGCCCTTGTCCCAGGTGCCGCCGCGTTCGATCTGGTATTCGCGTTCGGACACGTCGTTGACCACGCAATAGCCGGCCACGTGCTTCATGGCGTCGGCCTCGCTGACGTAGCGCGCCTTTTCGCCGATGACCACGCCCAGCTCGACTTCCCAATCAGTCTTGATGGAATCCTGCGGCAGCACGACGGGGTCGTTGGGGCCGACGACGGCCGACGTGGGCTTCATGAAGATGACGGGCTCGGCCGGCACGGGCAGGCCCGATTCGGCGGCGTGGTCGGCGTAGTTCAGGCCGATGCAGATGAACTTGCCCATGCCGCTCCAGGGCGGCGCGATGCGGCCCGGGTTGGCCACCAGCGGCAGCGTGGACGCGTCCAGCGCGCGCAGTTCGGCCAGGCGCGCGGACGTCAGCGTTTGCGCGGTGATGTCGGGCAATACGGAAGACAGGTCGCGCACCTTGCCCTGGTTGTCGATCAGGCCGGGCTTTTCAGAGCCCTTGGGGCCATGGCGCATCAGTTTCATATCGGTTCCTTGTTGCGGAAATAGAAATAGGAAATAGGAAAGAGGAAATAGGAAATAGGGAAAGCTTCAGTTCGTCCAGCCGCCGTCGATCACCTGGGTGGTGCCCGTGGTGAAGGCGGATTCGTCGCTGGCAAGATACACCGCCAACGCGGCGATTTCATCCGTACGGCCGATGCGGCCCATGGGTTGACGGGCGGTAAACGCGGCCTGCACGGCGGCAATCGTCTGCCCGCTAGCCGCGGCCTGCGCTTCAATGCGCTGATGCAGCGACGGCGATTCGACGGTGCCCGGGCAGATGGCATTGCAGCGGATGCCTTGCGCCACGAAGTCGGCCGCCACCGCCTTGGTCAGCCCGATGACGGCGGCCTTGGTGGCGCCGTAAGCACAGCGGTTGGGCGCACCCTTGATGCTGCCGGCCACCGACGCCATGTTCACGATGGAGCCGCCCCCGCGCGCCAGCATGCCCGGCAGGCACGCGCGGATCAGCCGATACATGGACCGCACGTTCAGGTTGAATGAAAAGTCCCACGCGTCCTCGTCGCAGTCCAGGATGGTGCCGGCGTGCACGAAGCCCGCGCCGTTGAACAACACGTTGACCGGCCCCGCGTCTTGCGCCAGCGCGGTGATGGCGCGCCCGTCGGTCACGTCCACCACTTGCGTGCGGCAGCCCGACAGCGTCTGTAGCGCGGCCGCGTTGATGTCCACGGCCAGCACGTTGGCGCCTTCTCGCACAAACGCCTCGGCCACGGCGCGGCCGATGCCCTGGCCGGCGGCGGTGACGATGGCGGTCTTGCCTTGCAGTCTTTCCGACATGAGTGCGTCCTTTTTTATTTGCCGGCCATGCCCATTGCGGTGGGCAGCCACAGGGTGATCTGGGGGATGTAGGTAATGGCGATCAGCGCCACGAACAGCGGCACCAGCCACGGCAGGATGGCCATGGTGGTGCGTTCAACGGACAGCCGCGCCACGCGCGCCAGCACGAACAGCACCATGCCCATGGGTGGATGCAGCAAGCCGATCATCAGGTTCAGCGTCATGATCAAACCGAAGTGAATCGGGTCGATGCCCAGCTTGAGCACGATGGGCAGCAGGATGGGCACCAGGATCGTGATGGCGGCGATGGTGTCGATGAAGCAGCCCACGATCAGGATCAACACGTTGGCCATCAGCAGGAACACCCACTTGTTCTGCGTCACGCTGAGGATGGCGTCGGTCAGCGCCTGTGCCGCTTGCGTGGTCGTCAGCAACCATGCAAACACCGACGCGGCCGTCACGATGAACAGCACGGACGCCGTGGTCTCGATGGTGTCGAACGTCGCCTTGGCCAGCGTGCGCAGCGTCATCGAGCGGTAGCGCACCAGGCCCAGGAACAGCGCCCAGATCACCGCCGCCACGGCCGCTTCGGTAGGCGTGAACCAGCCCAGCGTCATGCCGCCGATCAGGATCACGGGCGCCATCAACGCCATCACCGCCGAAAAGTTGAAGCGCCAGTCCAGCACCAGCAATGCCACGAATGAAATTCCCGTGGCCACGTTGGGCGACACGCCGGCCAGCGTCATCAGCCAGATCGAAAAAGGAAACGCCAGCACGATCAGCACTTCCAGCCCGGCGCCGGCCAACCGCTTCCAGTTGAAGGCGACGTCGCCGCCCCAGTTGTTGCGGCGCGCGTAGTACGCCACGGTCAGCATCATCAATATCGTCAACACGGCGCCCGGAATCAGGCCCGCCAGGAACAGCGACCCGATCGACACGTTGGCCATCATGCCGTAGATGACAAACGGCAAGGACGGCGGAATGATGGGCCCCAGCGTGGCCGACGCGGCGGTGACGCCCACGGCGAATTCGGTTTCGTAGCCATGGTCTTTCATGGCCTTGATTTCGATGGTGCCCAGGCCCGCCGCGTCGGCGATGGCGGTGCCCGACATGCCGGCGAAGACCACCGAGCCGATGATGTTGACCTGCCCCAACCCGCCGCGCATCCAGCCCACCAGCGCCACCGCGAAGTTGTAGATGCGGCCGGTGATGCCGGCAATGTTCATCAGGTTGCCGGCCAGGATGAAGAACGGCACGGCCAGCAGCGGAAACGACTCCACGCCGGCGATCATGCGCTGCGCCACCACCACGTCGGGCACGCTGCCCGAGATCAGCACGAACAACAGCGACGCGCCCGCCATGGACACCGCCACCGGCAGGCCCAGAATCATCAACAGCAGAAAGGTTCCAATCAATGTGCCCATGGCATGCTCCTGGAAAGGCACTGCAACGTCATAGGGGCCAAGCCCCGGCGTGTCGGATCAATCCTGCGACTCATAGGCCGCGGGATTTTCCAGGATGGAATAGCCTTGTCGCCAGTTCTGCACGGACACCTGCATCGACCGCACGAACATCATGGCAAAGCCCGCCAGGGCCAGCCAGTACACATAGGACTTGTTCCAGAACAGCGTGGTCATGGGCTCGTCGCCCACCAGCACGATGTAGCGATACGTGAGCCACACGGCATAGCCGAAGAACACGGTGCGCAGGATGTCGATGACGGTGGCCAGCACGCGCCCCACCGGCTTGGGCAGGTAGCGGTAAAGGAAGTCGACCTGAATGTGGCGGCAGGCGCGCACGCACATGGCGGCGCCCAGAAACACCACGCCGATCAGGCAGTACACCGCCAATTCCTCGGTCCACGCGAACGAATCGTTCAACACGTAGCGGGAAAAAAATTGCAGGAAGACCAGGCCGGACATTACCCAGAAAATGCCCAGGCAGATCCAGTCTTCCGGCTGATAGCCTGCCAGGCTGACTTCGTGCTGGTCGGCCTCTTCGAAGCTATGGACGATGTCGTCCACGCTGGTCTGGTGCGGGCCGGAAGATGACGTTGCGTGGCTTTGCGGCGGCGTCGGGCCGTGGCTTACGGCCGCCATCGGCGCCGCTTTCGCGTTGGAGTGCATGACGTTCCCCTGATCGGAATGGGTAAGGTGGGGCGGGCCGGCAAGGCCCGCCCACGCGGGCGCTTACCGGGGGCCTACCCGGACTTACTTCACCGCCTGGATCTTTTCCCAATCCGATTTCTGATAGCCGTACTGCTCGAACGGCACCTTCTCCAGCACGGTCTTGCGGAAGTCGTCGATGTTGACTTCGGCCACGTTCAGACCGCGTTTCTTGAACACTTCAACCATCTTCTTTTCGCTGGCGGCCACTTCGGCCGACGCCTTTTCGGCCGCCTGCTGCGAGACCTCGGCGAAGATCTTCTTGTCTTCGTCGGACAGGCTCTTCCACAGCTTGCCCGAGATCACCGTGTTCAGGTGATCGACGATGTGGCCGGTCAGCACGATGTTCTTCTGCACCTCGTAGAACTTCTTGGCCTCGATGGTGGTCAGCGGGTTCTCCTGCGCTTCCACGGTGCCGTTCTGCAAGGCCAGGTAGACCTCGGCGAATGCAATGGGCGCGGTGTTGGCGCCACAGGCACGCGGCATGGCCAGGTAGGCGGCCACGTCGGGCACGCGGATCTTCATGCCCTTCATTTCAGAGCACTTGGTGAAGGCGCGGTTGGACGTGGTCTGGCGCGTGCCGTAGTAGGTGGTGGCGACGATGTGGTTGCCGCTTTTCTGGTCGTAGCCGCCCGTCAGCTCTTTGTAGATGTCGCTTTTGGTGTAGGCGATCAGGTGCTCGGGGTTGCGGAAGGTGTAGGGGTAGTAGGTGACGCCGATGCGCGGGAAGCTCTTGGCGGCGAAGCTGGAGCCGGAAATGATCATGTCCACCGTGCCCAGGGTGAGGCCCTGGTTGATGTCGTTTTCCTTGCCCAGCTGAGAGGCGGGATAGACGTCGATGTGATAGCGGCCGTTGGTGCGTTTTTCGATTTCCTGAGCCGCCCACACCGACGAGGTATGGAAGGGTTCGGACGTCTCGTACACATGCGCCCATTTCAACTTGGTTTGCGCCAGCGCGCTGCCACTGACGGCCAGCGCGACGGCGGCAAACAGCACTTTGATAGCGTTGCCTTTATTCATGTTGTCTCCTCTCTTTGAGGTAGCGGGCGCGGCGCAGGATGGGGTGGCCGACCCGCCTTATGTTTCACATCGGAATTTCACATACGTGGTGCACCTTGGTACTGCGACTGCGACTGTGAGAACCCCGGCGGCGTCAGGACGCCGCCGGTTCTTTGCTATCGATGCGCATCGTCTCGGCCGCGCCCGGCCAACTGGCGGTCAAGCGGTCGAACGAGCAGGAAAGATGGTGATGCATGGCCGCGCGCGCGGCAGGCTCATCGCCCGCCGCGATGGCGGTGATGACGCGGCGGTGCTCGGTGATGGCGACGGCCCAGCTGTCCGGGTTTTCAAAGTAGTCGCCCAGTTTCACGGACAGGGGGTTGTGGCGTTCGTCGAACAGTTCGCCCACCACGCGCACCAGCACGGCGTTGTTGGCCATTTCGGCCACGCGCAAATGAAACAGCCGGTCGCCGCGGATGGGCACAAAGCCCGCGCGGGCTTCGTCTTCCATGGCGCCCACGGCTTCCAGCAGGCCGTCGACCAGCGCCGGCGTGGGGCTGCGGGCGGCCTGGGCGGCAAGTTCGCCTTCGATAGTCCAGCGGGCGCGGATGGTTTCCAGGGGGCTTTCGGCGGTCAGGCTGGCGCGCGGCGAGCCCGACAGGCTTTGCACGTACACGCCCGACCCCATGCGCACTTCCACCCAGCCTTCGACTTCCAGCGCGATCAAGGCCTCGCGCACGGACGGGCGCGACACGCCCAGCTTCAGCGCCAGGTCGCGCTCCGGCGGCAAGCGCGCGCCCACGGGGAATTCGCCCGCTTCGATCAGCAAACGCAGCTGGTCGGCGATCTGGCGGTACAAGCGGCGCGGCTCGATGGTCTGGATCGGCATGGTGGGTGGGGTGAAACCGGACGGGTAAAGTGGCCTTACCAATTGACCAGAATCCTGCGCCTGCCGGCCATGCGTCACAATTAGGGTTTGCCCATAGGTTCGCACCGCGTCACGCGGGCAACCCATATCTGTTAAAAAGCCGCCACACCCGGCCTTCCTACGCGCACATGACCCACGACCCGCAACACTCGCCCTTCAAAAGCTCCGGCGGCTTGCGCCGCATCCTGAATGCGCTGCGCTACTCGTGGCAAGGCTTGCAGGCGGCCGTCAAATACGAGGCGGCGTTCCGCCAGGAACTGGCCTTGGCCGTGCTGATGATCCCGGCCGCGTTCTTCCTGGGCCGCACCACGGTCGAGGTGTTCTTCCTGGTGGGCACGGTGGTGATGGTGCTGGCGGCAGAGCTGCTTAATTCCGCCATCGAGGCGCTGGCCGATGCCTTGTCCGTGGAACGCCACCCGCTGCTGGGCCGCGCCAAGGACCTGGGCAGCGCGGCGGTCATGTTGCTGCTGATTTTTGCAGGCGCCGTCTGGATCGGCGTGGCGATCAGCCGTTTCGTCATGCATTGAAACGGTCAGCATCCCGTGGGGGATGCGGCCGTCTTTATACTGGGAGCCATGATGCCTAATTCGACGTCAACACGCTCTGAACGCATTGTCATCGTCGGCGGCGGTGCGGGTGGCCTTGAACTGGCCGCCAAACTTGGCCGGGTCCACGGCCGCCAGCACATCACGCTGGTCGACAGCCGGCCCTTCCACATCTGGAAGCCGTCGCTGCATGAAGCGGCCGCCGGCACCCTGGATATACACCAGGAAGGCCTGTCCTACCTGATGCTGGCCCACATGAACGGCTTTTCGTTCGCGCAGGGCCGCCTGGTCAGCGTAGACCGCGAGCGCCGCCAGATCGTGGTGGACGCCGTCAACGATACGCAGGGCCTGGAAGTGCTGCCGCGCCGCGAACTCGGGTACGACACCCTGGTGCTGGCCCTGGGCAGCACGTCCAACTTTTTCAACACGCCCGGCGCTGCCGAACACGCCGTCACGCTGGACACCACCGAAAACGCCGAACAGTTCCGCCTGACCATGCTCAAGGCCATGGCGCTGGTGGACCAGGCCAAGGTGCACAACCCGTCCGCCCGGCTGGACCTGGTGATTGTGGGCGGCGGGGCCACCGGCGTGGAATTGGCCGTGGAACTGACGGAAGCCAGCCACGTCGTCAGCGCCTACGGCCTGCCTAACTTCCGCGCCGAACGCGACCTGGCCATTACCTTGGTGGAAGGCGCGCCACGCATTCTGTCGGCGCTGCCGGAAAAGATTTCAGAGGCCGCCACCCACCGCCTGACCGAACTGGGCATCGGCGTTGAAACCGCCTGCCGCGTGTCGGAAGTGACCGGGCACAGCGTCAAGACGGCCGATGGCCGCGAATTCCCCGCGCAGTTGTGCATGTGGGCCGCCGGCATCAAAGGCCCGGCCTTGCTGGCCGACCTGGGCTTGCCGCTGAACAAGCTGGGGCAGGTGGAAGTGAACGAACGTCTGGAAACGCCGGACCCGAACATCCTGGCCCTGGGCGATTGCTGCTCGGCGCCTTGGCGCGACGGCCGCAGCGTGCCGGCCCGCGCGCAAGCCGCGCACCAGGAAGCCGACTACCTGGCCAAGAAACTGACGGCCCGCCTGCGCCACAAAGCCGAACCCACCGAGCCCTACGTCTACCAGGACCACGGCTCGCTGGTGTCGCTGGGGCAGGACGCCGGCGTGGGCAGCCTGATGGGCAAGCTTGCCGGACGGGGACTGTTCGTAAGCGGTACACTGGCGCGCTTGATGTACATGAGCCTGCACCTGATGCACCACAAAGCGGTGTTGGGCATTTCGCGCACGGCCTCCCTTGCCCTGGCTCGCCTGCTGATGCGGCGCACGCGCCCCCGGGTCAAACTGCACTGAACTCCCCATGAATTTCCTGCAAAAACTCGAACACGCCTGGACCACCAGCAACTCGCTTCTGCAAGTGGGCCTGGACCCCGACCCCCAACGCTTTCCGCGCGAATTGCAGGACAAGCCGGACGCCATCTTCCAGTTCTGCCGCGACATCGTCGATGCCACCGCGCCGTACGCTTGCAGCTTCAAGCCGCAGATTGCGTACTTTGCCGCGCACCGCGCCGAAGACCAATTGGAAGCGCTGTGCCAGCACATCCGCGACAAGCATCCCGACCTGCCGATCGTGCTGGACGCCAAGCGTGGCGACATCGGTTCCACCGCCGAGAACTATGCGCGTGAGGCGTACGAACGCTACCAGGCGCACGCGCTGACGGTCAGCCCGTACATGGGGCTGGATTCCGTCGAGCCCTACCTGGCGTGGCGCGACCGTGGCGTGATCGTGTTGTGCCGCACGTCCAACCCGGGCGGTTCGGACCTGCAATTCTTGAAGATGGATAACGGCGAACCGCTGTACCTGCACGTTGCCGGTCTGGTTGCCGACAAGTGGAACGCCAACGGGCAATGCGGCCTGGTGGTGGGCGCCACGTTCCCGAACGAATTGGCGGCGGTGCGTCAGCGCATTGGCGACGCCCTGCCCCTGCTGGTGCCGGGCATCGGCGCGCAAGGCGGCGACATTACCGCCACGGTGAACGCTGGCGCCAACGCGGCGCGCAGCGGCATGATGATCAACTCATCGCGCGCCATCATCTACGCCAGCGGCGGCGACGACTGGCGCGAAGCCGCCGGCCAGGCCGCCAAGGGCCTGAGGGACGCCATCAACGCAGTGCGTTGATTTCCTGATCAGCCCCCACGAATTCCAGCAAGCCGCGTAACGCAAACTCCACGGCGGCCTGACGCACTTGCGTACGGTCGCCAGGAAACACGTGGGTGGCGGCGCGGCTGGTGATGCCGTCGCCCACCCGCATCGCAAACCCAAACGACACCATGCCCACCGGCTTGCCCGGCGTGGCGCCCCCCGGCCCCGCAATGCCTGTCGTGGACACGGCCACGTGCGCGGCGGGCGCAACCAGCAACACGCCGTTGGCCATCTCAAGCGCCACGGGTTCGCTGACCGCGCCAAAGTGATGCAGCGCGTCGGGCGAGACGTCCAGCTCGGTCACCTTGGCATCGTTGCTGTAGGTGACGAAGCCGCGTTCGAACCAATCGCTGGAACCCGCCACCGACGTCATCGCGCCTGCCAACAGCCCACCGGTGCACGATTCCGCCGTGCCCAGCATCCAGCCATGGCGCCGCATTGCGTCGCCCAGCCGCTCGGCCAAGCCGGCCAGTGTGGCTTCCGACAACTGCGCCGCCGACAGATTCGAACGGGTATTTCCTTGCAGTTCGCTCATCCCAAGACTCCTGTGCGCGCGACCAGCACCATGACCAACAGGGCATAGCCGGCCGCGACGATATCGTCCCACATGACGCCAAAGCCACCCTTGATATGGGCGTCGAAGAACTTGATGGGCGGCGGCTTGACGATGTCGAACGTGCGAAACAACGCAAACGCCAACAACTGCGACAACCAACCCGCCGGCGTCAGCCACAGCACCAGCCAAAACGCCACCATCTCGTCCCAGACCATTCCGACATGATCGGCCTGCCCAAGTTCACGGCCTACGCGATGGCAGGCCCAGCAGCCATACAGAAAGGCCAACGCCAGGAACACGCCAATCGCCAGGTCGGATGCCGCGGGCGCGGCGGCAACCCAGATGCCCCAAGCAAGTAGCGTGCCCCACGTGCCCGAGGCCGGCCGGATCAGGCCGCTGCCCAGGCCAAAGGCGATCAGGCGGCCAGGGTCACGGCACACCCACCCAAGCGTGGGATACGCAGCCCGCGAGCGTTCGCGCATGGACGGGGAGGACTTATCGGAAGAGGACATGGTGCCTGGGCCGCTTGAAAGAGGAGGAGGAAAACGGAAACCGGAATCGGCTATTCACATTCAAGCCGCCGGAAAATGATCGAAGCCGGCGGGCAGGTCGGCCAGCGGCTGACCTTGCGCATCCAACACGCGCAGCCCGGGTTGGGCCAGTGTGTGGCCAACGCGCGTCACCCGCGCTTGCGCCTGATCGGCGGCCTGTTGCACGGCCTCGCGCCGCGCGGCGGGCGCGGTAAAGCACAGCTGATAGACGTCGCCCCCGCCCAATACGGCGCGGCGACGCGGCGCATCGTCCAGCGCCGCCAAGGCGGCAGCCACCGGCATGCGGGCGTATTCCAGGTTGGCGCCCAGGCGGCTGGCGGCCAGGATGTGCCCCAGGTCTTGCAGCAAGCCGTCCGACAGATCGATGGCGGCGTGGGCAATGCCGCGCAGTGCCAAGCCCAGCGGGACCTGCGGTTGCGGCCATTCCAGCGCGGGGCGGGTTGCGGTCAGCAAGGCGTCGTTGGCGGGATACTGGCCGTCCAGCAATCGGTAGGCCACATCCGCCGCGCCCAGTTCGCCCGACACCCAGATATCGTCGCCCGCCTGCGCGCCGTCACGCCGCAATGCCTGCCCGGCGGGCACCGCGCCGAACACCGTCACGCTGATGGCCAGATCGTGCGCGCTGCGGGTGGTGTCGCCACCGATGAGCGGGCAGCCGTGGGCATCGGCCAGTGCATGGAAACCATCCGCGAAAGCAGCCAGCCAGGGTTCGTCCAGGCGCGGCAGGGCCAGGCCCAGCACGCACCCAATCGGGCGCGCGCCCATGGCGGCCAGGTCGGACAGGTTCACGGCCAGCGCCTTGTGGCCCAGGGCGCGCGGGTCCACGTTGGAAAAGAAATGCCGGCCTTCCAGCAGCAGGTCGGTGCTGGTGGCGACCTGCTCGCCGGGCGGCACGGGAAACAACGCGCAGTCATCGCCCACGCCCAACAAACCCGCAGGCGCGGTGCGGGTGAAATAGCGCGCGATCAAGTCAAATTCGGACGCCACGGCAACTCCGATGCGCCGGCCGGCGGCCGGCTGGAAAACACATAAGAAAGGGGTCAGGCGCGGACCACGCCTGGCGCACCGTACAACGATGCGCGCAGGGCAGCCCGCGCCTGACCCCTTAAGAGGCCATCAGGCGGGGTCAGCGTCGCTGCTGCGCCGCCGCCTGGACCTCGTTGGCGCGCACGTCGGCAGCCAGTTTGTCGAGCACGCCGTTGACGAACTTGAAGCCGTCGGTACCGCCGAACGACTTTGCCAGTTCAACGGCTTCGTTGATGGCAACCTTGTACGGCACTTCGACATGATGAATCAGTTCGAAGCTGCCGATCAACAGGATGCCGTGCTCAACGGGCGACAACTCGGCCAGCGGGCGGTCGACATAAGGCGTGAAACGCTCGCGCAGCGCCGGGGCTTCGCGCAGGACACCATGCAGCAAGGTCTTGAACCATTGCGCGTCGGCCTCGGAAAAATCCTCGGTGTCGCGCAGATGGGCGTCGATCTCGCCGGCGTCCTGCGTGCCTTCGCCGCCGCGCAGCAGCCACGCGTAAACGCCTTGCAGCGCGAATTCGCGTGCACGGCGGCGTGCGCTGCGCGCGTTGGCGCGGGCTTGCGCCGCGCTATCAGCGCTGGTCGTCGTCTTCTTCGTCGTCAAAATCTTCGTCCTCGTCGTCTTCGTCTTCGTCTTCTTCCTCGGGTTCCAGCGCCGCCACCAGGTTGGCCATTTCAACGGCCACCTGGGCGCAATCGCGGCCCTTGCCGGCGGCGCGGGCTTGCGCCTGCTCGTCGGTGTCGACGGTCAAGACGCCGTTTGCGACGGGGATGCCGGTTTCCAGGGAGATACGGGTGATTGCAGTGGCCGTTTCATTGCTGACCACTTCAAAGTGATAGGTCTCGCCACGGATGACGGCGCCAAGCGCGATCAAAGCGTCGAATTCAAACGTTTCGGCCATGTGGGACAGGGCCACGCCCAGTTCCAGGGCGCCCGGGACGGTGGTGACCATCACGTCGCGTTCGTCCACGCCCAATTCGGCCAATTCCTTCAGGCACGCTTCGAGTTCGGCCTGACCGATTTCTTCGTTGAAGCGAGCGCGAACGATGCCGATGTGCAGCCCTTCGCCGTTCAGGTCGGGGGTAAGGATGTAAGGGTTCATGTGTCGGCCTTAAGTGTTGCGGGAGTATTCTGCGGGTCGCAATCGTAACCCGTAATGGTCAGGGAGAAGCCCGCCATGCTGGGCATCTTGCGGGGCCGGGCCAGGAGCCTCATCTGGCCAACATTCAGGTCACGCAGGATCTGCGCGCCGATGCCATAAGTGCGCAAGCCGAAGCGGTCGGTGCTGGCGGCGGCGTCGGCCTGGGCCTTGGGGTCGCTCCAGCCAGCAATCTGGCCAAACAGGTGTTCCGTGGACGACTGGCAGTTCATCAGCACCAGCACGCCGGCCGGCGCGGCGGCAATGGCTTCCAGGGCCTTCGCCACGCCCCAGCTATGCGGGCTGGCGCCGGTGTCCAGCACGTCCAGCACGGAAGCCGGTTCATGCACGCGCACCAGCGTTTCGACGTCGGGAGAAACGTTACCATGCACCAGCGCCAAGTGGGCGGAGCCGGTGGCGGCGTCTTCGTAGGCCACGGCCTCGAAGGTGCCCCAGGCCGTCTGCATGGGCCGCTTGCCCACGCGCTTGACGATGGATTCGTGTTCGCTGCGGTACTGGATCAGGTCGGCGATGGTGCCGATCTTCAGGTTGTGCTGGCGGGCAAATTCCACCAGGTCCGGCAAGCGGGCCATGGTGCCGTCGGGCTTCAAGATTTCGCAGATGACGGCGGCGGGCGTCAGGCCGGCCATGGCAGTCAGGTCGCAACCGGCTTCGGTGTGGCCGGCGCGCACCAGCACGCCGCCGGGCACCGCGCGCACCGGGAAGATGTGGCCGGGCTGGACCAGGTCGGACGGCTTGGCATCGCGCGCCACCGCCACCTGGATGGTGCGGGCGCGGTCGGCGGCCGAAATACCGGTTTCAACGCCTTCGGCGGCTTCGATGGACTGTGTGAAGTTCGTGCCGTAGCGCGTGCCGTTGCGGGCCGCCATCATGGGCAGCTCCAGCTGGCGGCAGCGTTCTTCGGTCAGGGTCAGGCAGACCAGGCCGCGGCCGTGGGTCACCATGAAGTTGATGGCTTCGGGCGTGACGAATTCGGCGGCCATGACAAGGTCGCCCTCGTTTTCACGGTCTTCTTCGTCAACCAGGATGACGATGCGGCCGGCGCGAAGCTCGGCGATGATCTCGGCAACCGAAGCGATACCGAAGGATTCCGGCTCGGAGCCGGGCAAAGAGGACAACTGGACGGACATGGCGGGCACGCAAACCAGGCGGGAAAGCCCGGATTTTACCGCCCCTGGGCCTAGAACCCCTATTGGTCTGCAAGAAGCCCGTTCGGCGGGGGTCATACGGTTAAACTTTCGCCCGGAGATCCCCCTTAAAACTCGAAGGAAAAACCTCATGCAAGCCCTTGCGGCCATGCCTTTGACCGTGGCGGCGGCGGTTCGCGTCGTCCTGACCGACATCGACGACACGCTGACCACCGAAGGCCGCCTGCCGGCCGACGCCTACGCCGCGCTGGAACGCCTGGAGGCGGCTGGTATCCAGGTAGTGCCCATCACCGGCCGCCCGGCCGGCTGGTGTGACCATATCGCGCGCATGTGGCCGGTGCGCGCCGTGGTGGGGGAAAACGGCGCGTTCTACTACGCGTATGACCGCCAGGCCCGCCGCATGACGACCCACTACTGGACGGACGCCGCCTCGCGCCAGGCCAGCCGCAAGCGCCTGGATGCCATCCGCGACCGCGTGCTGGCCGAGGTGCCGGGCTGCGCGGTGGCCAGCGACCAGGACTACCGCGTGGCCGACCTGGCCATCGATTTCTGCGAAGACGTGCCCGCCCTGCCCGATTCGGCCGTCAGCAAGATCGTCCAGATCTTCCAGGACGCCGGGGCGCATGCCAAGGTCAGCTCGATCCACGTGAACGGCTGGTTTGGCGACTACGACAAGCTGACCATGACGCGCACGATGTTCCAGCGGGAATTCGGCCAGGACGTGGCCGACGCGCTGGACAGCACGCTGTTCATCGGCGATTCGCCCAACGACGAGCCCATGTTTGCGTACTTTCCGATTTCGGTGGGCGTGGCGAACATCCAGGCGCAATTGCACCGCTTGAAGGACCGCCCCGCGTTCGTGGCCGCCTATCACGGCGGCGCCGGGTTCGTCGAAATGGCCAACCGACTGTTGGCGGCGCGCCAGCAACCGCAGGCCGCGCCATCATCCCCAGCCCGATCGGCATAAGGGCAGACACACCGTGGCCACCTCCAAGACCCCCGCCGCGCCCGCCAATGATGGCCGCCGCAGCATCCAGTCCATCGAAGTGGGCGTGCCGTTGTTGTCCGCCCTGGTCGACGCCGGCAAGCCGCTGACCCTGCGCGACCTGGCGGCGGGCGCCGGCATGACGTCCGCCAAGGCGCACCCCTATCTGGTCAGCTTCATCCGCGTGGGGCTGGTGCAGCAGGATGCCGTTACCGGCCAGTACGAGCTTGGCCCCTTCGCCTTGCAGATGGGGCTGGTCAGCCTGCAACGGCTGGACCCGGTGCGCATCGCCATGCCGGAGATCGCCAAGCTGCAATCGGACATCGGCCACACGCTGGGCATTGCCGTGCTGGGCTCGCACGGCCCCACGATGATCCACATGACCGAAGCCAGCTACCCGGTGCACGTGAACATGCGCAAGGGCACGGTGATGTCCATGCTGCACACCGCCACGGGGCTGGTGTTCGCGGCGTGGCTGCCGCCCAAGGTCAGCGAACACTACATCGCGCGCGAAGAAGGCGACACCGCCGTCATCGCCAGCGTGCCGCCGCCGCGCAAGGCGTCGCGCGCCAATATCGAAGCCCAGCTGGCCGACATCCGCGTGCACGGCATGGCGCGCGCGCTGGGCAACCCGCTGCCGGGCGTGGATGCGCTGTCGGTGCCGGTGTTCGACAACACCGGCAACATCGTGCTGGCACTGACCAGCCTGGGCCCGACGGGGCTGTTCGATGTGTCGTGGGACGGCACGATTGCCAAACCGCTTTTGGCCTGCGCGCACGAGATCTCGCGCAAGCTGGGCTATCGGGGCTGATCCCCCTGCCTGCGTTCGCAAACAAACGAACATAAAGCGAACAATTCGAACAAATCCCGAAAAGAAAGGCAGGGACTTTCCCAGGTGTGCCTGTCCCCTCTTGTGTGTTTGAATTCAGCAAATATTCAAATTCATCCCAAAGAGGAGACAAAACCATGCACGCGATGCGTCTAATGCAAGCGGCCGCCCTGGCCGCGTTCGCCGTTGGCGGTTCCGCCGCCAACGCCGCCGACACCTGCTCGAACCGTGGCGATCTGGACCAGATGTACTGCGACGCCAACAAGGATCTGGTGGCGGACACACCCTCCGACGCCTCCAAGCTGAAGACACCGTCGACCCTGGTGTTCACCTACACCCCCGTGGAAGACCCGGCGGTGTACGAAGACATTTTCAAGCCCTTCACCAAGCACCTGTCCGAATGCACGGGCAAGCGCGTTGTGTTCTATCAGGTGCAAAGCAACGCCGCTGAAATCGAAGCCATGCGCTCGGGTCGCCTGCACGTGGGCGGCTTTTCGACCGGCCCCACCGCCTTCGCCGTGAACATTGCCGGCGCGGTGCCGTTTGCCGTCAAAGGCTATGCCGACGGCTTCCAGGGCTACAACCTGATCGTCATCGTCAAAAAAGACAGCCCCTACCAGAAGCTGACGGACCTGAAGGGCAAGAAGCTGGCTCACACCGCGCCGTCGTCGAACTCGGGCCACATGGCGCCCGTGGCCCTGTTTCCCAAGGAAGGCCTGACCCCGGACAAGGATTACAAGGTGATCTTCTCGGGCAAGCACGACCAGTCCGTCATGGGCGTCAATTCCGGCGACTACGACGCCGCCGCCGTGGCGTCGGACGTGTTCAAGCGCATGGTTGAACGCGGCCAGGTCAAGGAAGCCGACTTCCGCGTCATCTACCGTAGCGAAAAATTCCCGACTTCGTCGTTCGCCTACGCGCATGACCTGGAGCCCAAGTTCCGCGACCAGATGCTCAAGTGCTTCTACGACTACCGCTTCCCCGCGGAAATGTCCAAGGCCTTCGATGGCGCCGACCGCTTCTATCCGGTGACCTACCAGAAGGACTGGGCCATCGTCCGCCAGGTGGCTGAATCGGGTGGCGAAAGCTTCAACCGCGCCGCCTACGACCGCGAATCCGCCAAGAGCAAGAAGTAATCCAGCATGACGACGTCGCTACGCATTTCCGGCCTGGTCAAGGAATACCGGGCCGGCCGGCCGGTTCTCAATGGCATCAACCTTGAAATCGCCGGCCAAGGCCTGACCGCCATCATCGGCCCTTCCGGCACCGGCAAAAGCACGCTTCTGCGTTGCATCAACCGGCTGATCGAACCCACCCAGGGCGAGATCGTGTTGCAGTCCAAGGAAGGCGCCGTGGACCTGGCCCGCGTGCGTGGCGCGTCGCTGCGCCGCGCCCGTCGGCGCATCGGCATGGTGTTCCAGGAATACAACCTGGTCGAACGCCTGACCGTGATGGAAAACCTGCTGACTGGCCGGCTGGGCTATACCTCGGCGCTCAAGGCCTGGATGCGCCGCTTTGAGCCCGAAGACATCGAGCACGCCTACAAGCTGCTCGATACCGTTGGGCTGGCCGGTTTTGCCGACCAGCGCGCCGATGCCCTGTCGGGCGGCCAGCGCCAGCGCGTGGGCATTGCCCGCGCCCTGATGCAGCGCCCGCAGCTGCTGCTGGCCGACGAGCCGACCTCGTCGCTGGACCCGAAGACCTCCGTTGAAATCATGGAATTGCTGTCCGACCAGGGCAGCGCCACCGGCATCCCCGTCATCGTCAACATCCACGACGTGGAACTGGCGCGCCGCTACGCCACGCGCATCGTCGGCATGTCCGGCGGGCACGTGGTCTACGACGGCGACGGCCAGGGGCTGGACGCCACCATGCTCAAGACCATCTACGGAGGCGAGTCTTGGCTGGAATGACGCACCCCCGGGGCGGCCGCCCCTTTGCCATGTCCGGGCGCGCCAAGGCGGGCCTGGTGTTGCTGGTGATCTACACCCTCTATGCGGGCGCGCAACTGGATTTCAGCTGGGCGCGCTTTGAAACCGGCATGGGACACGCGTCGACGTTTCTTTCGCGCATGTTTCCGCCCAATTTCGAAAAGCCCGCCACCTTGTGGAAGGGCATCGCCGAAAGCCTGGAAATTGCCGTGCTGGCCTCGGTGCTGGGCATTCTGTTCGCCCTGCCCGTGGGCCTGCTTGGCGCGCGCAACATGATGCCCGCCTGGGTGTCCTGGCCCGCGCGTTCGCTGGTGGCCCTGTGCCGCGCGCTGCACCCGGTCATCGTCGCCATCCTGTTCGTGAAGGCCGTGGGCTTTGGCGCGCTGGCGGGCATCCTGGCGTTGACGGTGGCGTCCATCGGTTTCATCGGCAAGCTGTTCACCGAGGCCATCGAAGAGATCTCGCTAAAGCAGGTGGAAGCGGTGCGCGCCAGCGGCGCATCGTTCGCCAACGTGATCATCTTTGGCGTGCTGCCGCAGGTATTCGCGCGCTTTATCGGCTTTGCCACCTACCAGTTCGACTCAAACCTGCGCAACTCCACCATGGTGGGCATCGTGGGCGCGGGCGGCGTGGGCGGCACGCTGTTCTCGGCGTTCCAGCGCTTTGACTACGACTTCGTCAGCGCCATCCTGCTGACCTTGATTGCCATCATCATGCTGGGCGAAATCATCGCGGGCTTCGTGCGCGCCGTATTCCTGGACAACCTGGGGTTCGACCGCATCCTGCAAGGCCGCTTTGCCGGCGCGCGGGGCATCGGTACCGGCAAACCGCCGGTGGCCCGCAAGGCGGAGGTGGAAGAATGAACGCCCACGCCTCAAGCCTGAATCCGCCCGGCTCGCCGCGTGTGTGGCAGCGCTACAGCATGGGCCAGCGGCTGCTGCGCTTTGCGCTGTACCTGCTGGTGGTGGCAGCCATCGCGCAGGCCATACGCGGCGTGGAGGTCATACCGGAATTCCTGTATGACGCGCCCGAGCAGATGGCCGACCTGTTCCGCCGCATGTGGCCCATCGACTGGGCCTACTACCCGGACGGCGTGCACAACGCGCTGATCGAAACGCTGCACATCGCCACCCTGGGCACCATCCTGTCCGTCTTCATGGCGGTGCCGGTGGGCCTGCTGGCGGCCAACAACCTGACGCCCAGCAAAACCATCAACATGCTGGCGCGATTGATCCTGGTGTCCAGCCGCTCGGTCAATTCGCTGGTATGGGCGCTGCTGTTCATCGCCATCTTCGGACCTGGCGCCTTGGCCGGCACGCTGGCGATTGCGTTCCGCTCGATCGGGTTCGTGGGCAAGCTGGTGGGCGAAGCCATCGAGGAAGCGCAGCGCGGGCCGATCGAAGCGGTTACCGCCACGGGGGCCAGCAAAGCGTCCGTGCTTTGGTATGCCTACTGGCCGCAGATCCGCCCGGCGTTCTGGTCTATCGTGCTGCTGCGCTGGGACATCAACGTGCGCGAGTCCGCCGTGCTGGGGCTGGTGGGCGCGGGCGGTATCGGCATGGCGCTGGATACGGCGCTGAACCTGTTCCAGTGGGATCGCGTGGCGCTGGTGCTGGCCGCCATCTTCGTGGTGGTCGTACTGGCCGAAATCATCATCACGCAGGCGCGCAAGCGCATCCTGTAAGCGCTGCTTCCTGATTACGCTTGTCGGTTTCCCCTGACCAGCGCTCCTTGGCGCCGCCCTTGAAAAAAGGCGGCGTTTTTCTTTTGTCCCGGCAACAGTGGCTTGTTGTGCACCGCGAATGGCGACTATGCTCGATGTGACCAAAATATGAACCGTCATCAAATCCGCCCCCTTGCTTGATTAAGATCTCGGCTTTTGCCGTCGGACACCCACCGCCATGTCGGAACAGGAATTGAAACTGCACGTGCCCGCCGCGACGCGCCAGGCCGTCCAGAACGAAGTCAAGCAACGCGATGCCACGCGCATCCGTCTGCACGCCATGTACTTCGACACGCCCGAACGCGAGCTGGCGCGGGCGCGCATTGCCATCCGGCTGCGTCAGGAAGGCCCGGACTGGGTGCAGACCCTGAAGATGCCCGGCATCAATGCCATTACGCGCATCGAACTGAACCACCCCCGCCCCGGCCCCGTGCTGGACCTGTCCGTCTATGCCGGCACCGAAGTCGAAGAGGCGCTGGGCGCAATCAAGGGCGAACTGGGCCTGCGCTATGAAACCGACGTGCTGCGGCTGCTGCGCAAGGTCCGCACCCGTTACGGCACGGTCGAACTGGCCTTCGACACCGGCATCCTGCGCGCGGGCGCGCTGGAGCTGCCGATTTCCGAACTGGAATTCGAGCTGATGTCGGGCCGCCCCGCCGCCATCTTTGCGGTGGCGCGTGGCTGGCAACAGCGCCACAGCCTGGTGCTGGACCCGCGCAGCAAGTCCGAACGCGGCGACGCGCTGGCGCAACTGGCCCACAAGCTTGCCGTTGAAGACGCCAACCCGGGCGACGATCTGGAAGCGCGCCGGGCCCAAGCCATTGCGCAATTCTGGGCACCGCGCGGCGCGGCCCCGGTCAAGCTGCGCGAAGACATGACGGCCCCGCAAGCCCTGGGCCGCATCGCCGCCGAATGCCTGGACCAGATCGCGCGCAACGCCGCCGTGTTGGCCGAAGTCGATACCGAAGGCGTCTACCGCGCCGGCAATTCCGAACACGTGCACCAGCTGCGCGTGGGCGTGCGCCGCCTGCGCTCGGCCTGGAAGCTGTTCGACGGCTGGGTCGCGCCGGTGCCGGACACGCTGCTGCAAGGCGTGCGCACGCACTTTGCCGCCTTTGGCGCCAACCGCGACCAGGACGTGCTGAACGAAACGGTGGCGCCCGCGCTGATCCACGCAGGCATGCCGGTGATTCCGATGGAGGCCGCGCCGCCTGAACAGGACGCGCGGACGATTGCCGCCGGCAAGGCATTCCAGGCCTGGCTGCTGGAGCTGCTGGAATGGAGCCTGGATGTGCCGCCCGCGTTGCCATCCGGGGGCGCGCAGGCCGTGGCCAATGGCACGCCCAGCGATGCCGCGCCCGAACCGGCCCTCCGGCTGGAAGGCGGCCTGGCCGCCACCAGCGTGAAGCCGACCATCATCCCCATGCTGGCGCCCGAACCCGACCCGCATCATCTGCGCAAGCAGCTGGCGCGGCGCCTGCACCGCTGGCACAGCAAGGTGGCGGAACAGGGCACGCAGTTCGCCAAACTGGATATCCCCACGCGCCATGAATTGCGCAAGCGCGGCAAGCGGCTGCGCTACAGCCTGGCGTTTGCCGAGTCGCTGCTGCCAGCCGCCAAGCTGCGCGGCTATCGCAGGCTGTTGTCCCGCGTGCAGGACGTGCTGGGCGAAATCAATGACCTGGCCGTCGCCAAGGACTATTACGAGTCGTGCACCGCCACGCATCCGCAAGCCTGGTTCGCGCTGGGCTGGATCAGCGCGCGCCTTGAAGAGCTGGCCGTGGACGCACAAAAGGCCTTCGACGCCCTGGCGAAAAGCAAGCCTTTCTGGCGCTAGGCCAGGCCGCGCGCGGCTGCGCCACGCGCGTCGGCGCGGTGGCCCCTGCGTGCGCGAATCGGTTGCGGGGCAGTGCCCAACGGGTGCGTCGGCGCCTCGGCCCGTGTACCGCATCTTCGCGACAATTGGCCGCGCGCCTTGCACCTGGACACGCATCTAGCAAGGCGTTTCAAAAAAAGGGCCAGAGTCAGCAACGGGTCAGCTTGCTGTCAATTTGTCGACATCCGCGACACCAATACTGGATCGCTGTCGCCCGGCCGCCCTGCGCCGGACGCATTCGTGGCCCGCAGCATCCCGCCCGACATTCGTCCTGTGTGACGGCACGACGGCCCTTGCGGGCCGTCAGCCCATCCACAACGACCGAACCATGGAAACCCAATCTCCCTTGCTCGCCCATGCAAGACGAGGCCTTGCGGCCTTATGCGCCTTGTCGCTGGTGTTCGCGCTGTCCGCTTGCGGCGGCGACGACAACGACTCTGACGAACCGGCTCCTGCTCCGCCCACCACGACGCCCACCCCGCCCGCGCCCCCTGCCGCGTGCGCGGTGCACTGCGCGCCTTGAGCCCGTTTCCCATCGATCACCAGGACAGACAAGCCAATGACGTTCGACGCATCCAAACGAAAGTTCTTCAAGACCACCGTGGGCGCCACCGCCGCGGTCAGCGCGCTGTCGATGTTTCCGCCCAGCATCCGCCGGGCGCTCGCCATTGAAGCCAGCAACGCCACCGGCACGATTCAGGACGTGAAGCACGTCGTGATGCTGATGCTGGAAAACCGTTCCTTCGACGGCTACTTCGGCACCTTCCCCGGCGTGCGCGGTTTTGGCGACCGCTTTCCCATTCCGCTGGCCAACGGCAAATCGGTATTCCACCAGACGCGCAGCGACGGCACCGAGGAATTGCCCTATCACCTGGACGCCGCGCAGGGCAACGCGCAACGCGCCGGCAGCACGCCGCACTCGTGGCCCAATTGCCAGGCTGCGTGGGACCACGGCCGCATGAACAAGTGGCCCAGCGCCAAGCAGCCGCTGTCCATGGGCTACTACGAGACCGCCGAAGTGCCGTTCCACCGCGCGCTGGCCGACGCCTTCACGCTGTGCGACAACTACCACTGTTCGATGCACGCCGGCACCATCCCGAACCGCCTGTTTTTCTGGACCGGCACCAACGGCCCGTCGGGCGACAACGTGTCGGTGGTGATGAACGAATGGAACGACGGCGCCGACGTGGGCCCGTCCACCGAAGGCTGGACGTGGACCACCTATGCCGACCGCCTGCAAGCGGCCGGCGTCAGCTGGAAGGTCTACCAGAACATCCCCGATAACTTCGGCTGCAACGAGATGATGAGCTTTCGGCACTGGCGCGCCGAGATCGAAAAAATGCCGGCGGACCGCCGCGTCACCAACCAGGGCGGCCCCGCGTACAACCCGGCCATCGACGACCAGTACAGCCCGCTGGCCAAGGGCTTTGGCAACACGATGGCCGACGGCGGCTTCCTGCAAAGCCTGCGCGACGACGTCGCGAACGGCACGCTGCCCGAAGTGTCGTGGATCATTCCGCCGGCCGCCTACAGCGAGCACCCCGGCCCGTCCAGCCCCGCCAAGGGCGCGTGGTACATCCAGGCCGCGCTGGACGCGTTGACACAGTCGCCCGAGGTCTGGAGCAAGACGGTGTTCCTGGTGACCTACGACGAGAACGACGGCTTCTTCGACCACATGCCGACGCCCTCGGCGCCGTCGCGCAACGACGACGGCACGCTGGCCGGCAAGTCCACGCTGACCGACGCGCAAATGGCGTTCGAGTATTTCGACTACCCGCCGGCCACGCCCAAGCAGCTGACCGCCGACGGCAAGCCGTTCGGGCCGGGGATGCGCGTGCCGATGTGGGTGATTTCACCGTGGAGCCGGGGCGGCTGGGTCAATTCGCAAGTGTTTGACCACACCTCCGCGTTGCGCTTTCTGGAACAGCGCTTTGGCGTCGTGGAACCCAACATCAGCGCGTTCCGCCGTGCCGTGTGCGGCGACCTGACCACCACGCTGGACTTCGTGACGCCCAACAGCGCCCGCCTGCCGACCCTGTCGGGCCGCACGACCAAGACGGACGCCGATGGGCTGACGACCTGGCAGGAAGCGCAGCCGGCCATCGCCATCCCCACGCAGCAAACGCTGGCCCCGCAGGCCTCGGGCACGCGCCCGTCGCGCGCGCTGCCGTACGAGCTGCACACCAGCGCGCGCGAGCAAGCCCGCGAGAACCGCGTGCAGCTACTGTTCGCCAACGCAAGCGGTGCGCAAACGGCAGCCGTCTTTCATGTGTACGACAAGCTGCACCTGGACCGCATTCCGCGCCGCTACGTGGTCGAAGCGGGCAAATCGCTGGATGACGTCTGGGACGTGTCGGGCGACAGCGGCCAGTACGATCTGTGGGTGCTGGGCCCCAACGGCTACCACCGTTCGTTCTCGGGCGACTTGATGCGCGCGGCCGGCGCACAGCCCGAAATCCAGGTTTGCTACGTGCCGTGCGACGACGCCCAGGTGCAGGTGAAGCTGCACAACAATGGCACGCAGGACTGCGTCTTCACGGTGCAAGCCATGGCCTACCGCAACGATGGCCCTTGGACGGCAACGGTGGCGGCGGGACAGGTCGGCGAACTGAGCTGGCCGGTCACCAGCAGCGGCCAGTGGTACGACTTCACGGTGGGCTGCGACACCTACCCGGCATTCAAGCGGCGCTTTGCGGGCCGCATGGAAACGGGCAAGCACGGCATCAGCGACCCGGCGATGGGGCAGCTGGACAGCTGAAAATAAAACGGGACGGCGCCTTGGGCGTCGTCCCGTTTTGCGGTCCGGCAGGCGAGCGATCGGCTGCCGTATCACCGCCGTATCAGCGCCGGGTCAATCCGCCAGCAAGGCGCCCGCGAATTCGTCCGCGACGAAGGGTTGCAGGTCTTCCAGGCTTTCGCCCACACCGATCCAATACACCGGAATCGGACGCACGCCCTGGCTGCCCGCCGCCACGGCGGCCAGCGTGCCGCCCTTGGCGGTGCCGTCCAGCTTGGTCACGACCAGGCCGGTCAGGTTGATGGCGGCATCAAAGGCGCGGATCTGGGCCAAGGCGTTCTGGCCGGTGTTGCCGTCCACCACCAGCAGCACTTCGTGCGGCGCCGATGCATCCGCCTTGCCGATGACGCGGCGGATTTTTTTCAGTTCTTCCATCAGGTGCAGCTGCGTGGGCAGGCGACCCGCCGTGTCCACCATGACCACGCCCATGCCGCGCGCGCGGCCGGCGTTGACGGCGTCAAAGGCCACGGCGGCCGGGTCGCCGCCATCTTGCGAAATGACGCTGACGTTGTTGCGGCTGCCCCATTCCACCAGTTGTTCGCGCGCGGCAGCGCGGAAGGTGTCGCCCGCTGCCAGCAGCACGCTGGCGCCCTGGCGCTGGAACGTGTGCGCCAGCTTGCCGATGGACGTGGTTTTGCCCGCGCCGTTCACGCCGGCGATCATCACCACCAGCGGCTTGGCGCTGGTCAGGTTGAAGCCGCGCTCCAGCGGCCGCAGGTGGTCGGCCAGCAACTGACGCAGTGCGGTCTTGACCTTGGCGGGGTCTTCAATGCGCTCTTTCTTGACCCGCGCACGCAGCGCGGTCAGCAGCTTCTCGGTGGCCTCCAGGCCCGCATCGGCCATAATGAGCGCCGATTCGAGTTCCTCGAACAGGTTTTCATCGACCTTCACGCCGACGAAAATGCCACCAATGCTCTGCC
>NZ_LBHW02000089.1:0-2958 GCF_001005835.2 Achromobacter sp. LC458 | reverse complement strand
TGGGCCGGTGGCGGGTTGGTTGTCGGTCACTTTTTCCTCCATTTGATTGGCCTTTTTTTTGACCGCGGGCCTTTACCCGGTCGCTTCAAGACGCTGACCACGCGAGAGGATTACCGAGCGGGCACGTCGTCGTCGGTAGGCGGCGTCCAGGGCCGGCCGTCTTCGTCAGTGCTAAGAAATTCATCCAGCGCCTTTTGATCGGCAGCGGCTTTTTCCGGATTGCCCTGGTCAAAAGCGGAAGGCGGCTTGGGCGCAACGGCCAGGTAACGCAGTCGCACCGACGCCACGATCGCGTCCCACAACTTGCCGGCTTCTTTGTCGCTTAAGGTGGCATCCACGCGGGGCGGGGAAGGCGGCCGCTTCCAAAGGGGAATCTCGTGCTTGTCCGGTACGAAGCGGGGCAGGGACCAACGGACGAGGTCGGGTTGATAGTCAGGGCTTTGGACCTTCATGATGGTGCCCCCACCCTGGAATCGCATGTTGATGGACGGCCAGGCAAACCCGGGGTTGTCACGATAGCTTTGCACGACGAACAGAAAGGCATGGTGATCCCCGTTCCGGTAGCTGAAGCCGCTTTGCTCGGACTCCATGCCGGCAAAGGTCGGCGCGCCGGAACGCAAGGAGTTGTAGCGGATGCCAGCAAGCGTTTGCTTTTCCTGTTCCTTCATGTTGATTCTTTCTTGCTCCTGGATCGCGCTTGTCGCGGCGTCCAGTTCGAGGTTTGTCCCGGGCGCGCGAAACTTCAACATCCCGATTTCCTGATCGTGGTGGTCGCGGATGATGACGGGCCCCAGCCCGAAGCCGGGGCCGGCGGTTTGTGGGTCGGAGATTTTGGTGATTGTTTTGGCTAGCGCCTGGATGCGGGCCTCTACGGGGGCCATGACGTTTTTAAAGGAGTCGGCCTTGATCAGGACATAGACGTCGCCGACCAGAAGGTGAAGCTCATGGGTGTGGTAATTCTTCAGTTCGGGACTGTGAAAGAAACGTAGCAATGTTTGCGTTTCACTCAACTTGATTTGAGCGAGCATCATTGATCCGCCCGCATCATGGTCTACGTTTCCGATCTGCGTTGATCTGTCCTCTACTGCATTCTTGAAGCGTTCAGCGGAAACTTCGGTGCCCAACACCCTGACTTCAACGGTTTTGAAATCGGTATGCAATCCGTAATACAGCGTGACGTAACTACCCGTGCTGTATATCCAGTCCGAAGGAAGGTCAATCAAATGCCTGCCGAACGCCCAGGTTCGAGTATCTGCGGGATGTGGAGCCATTGGTGTGTCCTTACCAAACAACGAAAGGTTGCTGCCTGCGACCAGCCCAATGATCAAAAGCCCGGCAGCCAAGAAGCGCGGGTTCATGACGGCTTCTTGGCCTGGGCCGCGATTTTCAAGATCCATTGAAGCGTGACGAGTTGAACCTGTTCCATCCGGAACGGACCTTCATGATCAAAGCCTTGCATTTTTAGCTGCTCCCGAACTTCGCCGCGTTCCGCCTGGTCAATCGGCGCACGGCCCGAACTTGTCGGTACCGTCCCGTCTCCGACTCCGTCCTGCATTGCACAGTGAATTTCCCAGTTGCTATATGTCGGCTTTCCGGGCGTTGACGTGCCGTCAACGTAGCTTGGCGAGGCGTTATTGAGGGCGCTACGACTGCGCACGTGGATGATGGTGCGACCGTCGTGCTGAACATCCGTGTGCCGCGCGTTGAAAATGGCTTCGATCGGGGCGGCTGCCTGTGCGGTACCGGCCGCCCGCAAACCCGGGCGTATGTTCCACCGGATGGTTTCGAAGCTCGGATATTTCGCATCTGAACCATAGAAGACGTAGGTATTGGGATGGAAGTAGGTATCCAGCTCTGCGTGAAATTCGCGGGCAAATTTAATAGCTCGCTCGTAGAGGGTCCACTCAATCGCCGTCCCACCTTTGGGCGCCAGCCATTCTTCCTTTACCAAGCCCCACCACCGATACCTCTCAAGATAAATCGCGTCATACGGGCATTGATCGAGCGCGGGCATCGCGGACAGGGTGCGAGATTGGTTCTCGCGCAGCAGTTTCAACCATCCCGGTGCGTATCGCGTGGTCGGCAGTAACTGCAACGCTCCGGGCGACTGGGCAAAAACCGCTGTTACTTCCTGACCGTTGCTGCCAATAACCAGCGAGGTACCGAAGCTCTCGTCCCGCATACCGACCTTGCATCGGCGGTACGCCACCGGGGCTCCGTTTGTCGGCATGACGCCGTGGACGATGCCGCAAATCGCGGACTCCATGCCGGGCAGAGTTGCGCACATTCTGGCAATCAAACCGCCCATTGAATGCGTCACCAGCAAGACCTGCTTGCAGCGGGATCCATACTGTTCCAGCAAGGTTTCAATGCGCTGCTTGAGTTTCTTGGCCGAATCGGTGTTCGACGCCAACCAGTTATATCCAAACGCATGCACCGGCATATTGAATCGAACCCCGGCCAGCAGATCGTCCGTTGTCAAGGGCTTGGTGCCGTCGTCTTCGTCGCCGTTGCGATCCGCCCCGTTCAATCGCGGCATAAACACATCCATACCGGCTTTAAGCCGTCGATATGCGGCTGTGGGGTCTTCCCAGTGCTTGTCCTCGAGTTCAAGCGCATAGTTCAGGTGGCGGGGAACCGTCGGGGAATTCAGCACATGTTCCAACCAAATCAGAAAGCGTTCGTAGCTGGTCTGTCCGACTTCGCCCCAGCCCCGCTCGCGATATCGCCTCATCAGGGCGGCCTTGCGCTGAGCGGGTAGCAGCTGTTGGTCATCCTGCACCATCCCCCACGGCACGTTGGGTACGCCGCCCTCGTCATCCACTTGCACTCGGTCGGGATGCAAAAGGCTCTGCCGTATCCCTGCCTTCTGGCTGGCCCATTGGCCCAGCAACGGAGTGGGAACGCCCGCAAAACCATAATCTAGCCGCCATACAGATCTGGTTTTGTCGCTGTCCG
>NZ_LBHW02000088.1:0-3206 GCF_001005835.2 Achromobacter sp. LC458 | reverse complement strand
GACCAATCTGCCGCCCTATGAACTGCCGCGCCACAACGTCCTGAACACGATCAAGAGCAAGGAATTCCGGGGCAATCGCGCCAACGAATTGCGCTTGGATGACACGTCCGCGCAGATCAGCGCGGCGTTGATGAGCGAACACGGCGACACACAGCTGCATCTGGGGTATCTGACGCATCCGCGTCCCAGCGGTGGGCAAGCTCGCGGTGAAGGGTTCGAACTGCGCACGGATGAACATGGAGCGCTGCGGGCGGCGAAGGGATTGTTGCTGACGGCCGAGGCGCAACTGCACGCCAAGGGCGGGCAGTTGGATAGATCCGATATCGTCGCGGCTTTGCAAGCGGCGCTGGAACTTGCCCGCAACCTGGGGGATTACGCCGAGAAGCACGAAGGCGTCGCCCACGACGCCCAGCCGCAGCAATCCCTGTCGGATGCGGTGCGCGACCTGGGCCACGGCGCCAATAACCAGTCGGACGGTACCGGCCTAGGCGACGTTGGCGCCATCGCGCTAAGCGCGCCAGCCGGCATCGCCGCCGCCACGCCGGCAGGCATCGTATTGTCGGCCGGGGGCAATGTGGACAGCGTCGCGCAGCAGCATCAGCAGGTCAGCGCGGGCGACAAGATCGTGCTGAACGCGGGCGGCGATGTAGGCCTGTTCTCGCAAAGCGGCGCGCTGCGCCAGATCGCGCATCAAGGCGAAATGCTGCTACAGGCGCAGCACAACGCCATTCGCATCCAGGCCGATCAAAGCGCGGAAATCACGTCCAGCAAGCAACACGTGCTGATCGCCGCCGACAAACACATCACGCTGTTGTGCGGCGGGGCGACGATCAAGATTGCCGACGGCAACATCGAACTGGGCATGCCGGGCACGTTTACGGTGAAGGCCGCCTCGCACAATTTCTCAGGCCCGGGCGGCCAAAGCGCCGCCCTGCCCGTCTTCAAATCTCCCGACGTCGCTGCCGGCGACTACGCCGGCCGGTTCCGCCTGCACAAGACCGACAACCGCCTGTTCGAACGTTATCGGTACCGCGTCATGACAGGCGCCACGCTGCTCCTGGAAGGCACCACCGACAACGACGGCGCGACGGATTTTCTGGACACCCCGCGCGCCCGCGACGTGCAGACCTACAAGACGATCATGCGCGAGGACCAGAAGATCCCAGACGACCCTGGGCAGCTCGCCGAGCGTGTCGACAACATCAATCCGCATCACGCCGAGCACGGACCGATGGACGAAGCCTTTCTGGATTCCCACGTTGAAGGAGACCTCTGATGGCCGCCCCCGCCGCCGCAGCCGCCCTCGTCTGGGGCTACCGCGCCTATCGCGCCTACGCCGCGCACGAAACGGCCCAAACCGCCATTGAAACCGCCCAAACCTTGGCGCAAATCAATGAACGCAAGAAGGAAGTCCAAGCCATCCTTAAAGACACGATTCAGAACATGAAGGAAGAAATCGACGTCAAAAGCTCCACGTTTGTGCGCACCGGCGGCAACAGCACCGTGTCGCGCGGACGCAGCGAACACGTGACCTACCGGCAATACATCGAACGCAAGATCCCCTTTCGGCCGGTGATCAGCACGGTATGCCAATGGGCGCTGAAGTCACCGTTGACGGTGCCCCGACGTCTGCGCAAGAAGATCCGGGGCGAATTCATCGACACCACGATAGATATCGCACTGAAACAAACCACCGCGTCGTTGGTGTTTGAAGTGGTTGATGACTTGTTGAAATGGGAAAGCCCGCTCAAGGCGGAGCCGGTCTACGACGGCACGTCTTACAAGGCGATGCTGGGAGAGCCTTCCACACGTCCGAAGCGCATCAGCGAGGTATTCCCCTTCTGGCCCCGCCCTAAGGGCAGCCTGGCCCCGGATCTTGTAATCGTTGAATACAGGCAGCAGCCGTTTGACGTGGGCAACGTGTTCGCGGCGGTGGAAATCAAGTTTCCGAAGGACTGGGTAAAGCGCGACCAAATGAAGGACTACGTCAGCCTGATGGGCGGTGACGTCCAAAAGGTTGTGCTGCTTCGAGTACCGGAAGACTGCACCGGAGCTTCCGGCTCGGCACGCACATCCGGCACAAAACCAGGCCATTCAAGCCGGAGCGGAAAATGAGTACTACCCACCCATTGATCGACGATCAGGATCTGGCCGGCATGATCGAAGACCTGAAAAAATGGCCGAACACTGCCATTCACAACGGGTCTTTTGAACTGTCTGTCAGCCCATTTCTCACCTTCTATTTCAACTACGACCGCGATCAATATCAGCGCACAACGTTGGACCTGATCGACGTGCACGAGTCGTTTGAAAGCCTGTTAGGCCATCCTTACACGGTCGCGACACACCCGCGTTCAGAAAGACCCCATCGGTACGGCTCGGAGCGCCTGGGCGAACTGCGAGACTGGGCCCGGAAAACTCCCGTAGACAAGAATTTCACCGTCAACTTTACGGACGAAGCCGAACACAAAAGCTCGCCCACCCATGGCGCATATCTATGGAGAGCTTCCGACTGGGGCGGTGGCGACCAAAACTATTCATCGCTTCAGCTCTATTTTCGATGGCGTTGGTGGTTGGCCAACAAAGAGGCGTGGCGGCAATTCGTCCTTGACGCCATCGCTCGGTTAAAGCCGGCTCAGGTCTACAGCGGCTTTGCGATGGCGAACCCGCTGGAGTTTGGCATGCGCTCGGAGGTAGCCGTGTGGGATCGGGCGCTGACGCCGCATTTCTATGGCTTGGACACGGATGACACGTTCGGCATGACGTTCATGCCACAGCTGCCTGCCGGCATACGGCCGCCCACCTGGGGCTTCTTTCTGTCCGACATTTGGCGCGAGAAGCTGGACATCTCGCGCGACGAGGTTGTTGCCCAGCTTTCCGATTCCCGCATCCGAATCGACACCCTCGGTTGCGGCCAATGGATAGAGCTTGGCCCGCAGCCGGAACTGTATCCCGTTGAAGACGGTGTGCCGGAACTCCCCGTGTTGGCCAACCGTTTGCTTCGCCGTATCCGCCATCCTTTGCTGGATCTGGTGGGCTCCGGCGAATGGGATGGCGACCCCAACGAGCGCTTCGATCGCCGCGACACGCAGCGTTGGCTGGCCCGGTTCGATGACGACAGCGATTGGCCAACCCCTGAGATCCGAGGCCGAACCCCTGGCCCGGCGCCTGCCGAACCCACCCCCACCCATGTTGTCGTCGGCGAA
>NZ_LBHW02000087.1:0-3420 GCF_001005835.2 Achromobacter sp. LC458 | reverse complement strand
AACAGCTATATTCGTTCTTTAACAATCTGGAAGAAGCACAACGAAATGTACTTATTAAGTACTCGACGCAAGTCGAAGAAAATAAGTACGGGTTGTGATTGCATTATTTTGTTCCAAGTTCTCAAGACTGAGGTGAATAACCTCAGACTGCTTTGAAACTTATGAACGGCACAAACGCTAATACTCAGGTCCTATAGCCTACAGCGTTATAGGATCAAGCGACTAAGTGCATATGGTGGATGCCTTGGCGATCACAGGCGATGAAGGACGTAGTAGCCTGCGAAAAGCTACGGGGAGCTGGCAAACAAGCTTTGATCCGTAGATGTCCGAATGGGGAAACCCACTGCAGCAATGCAGTATCCCTAGCTGAATACATAGGCTAGTGGAAGCGAACCGGGTGAACTGAAACATCTCAGTAGCTCGAGGAAAAGAAATCAACCGAGATTCCGAAAGTAGTGGCGAGCGAAATCGGAAGAGCCTTTACGTTTTAGCGCGCAAGATAGTCGAACGGAATGGAAAGTCCGGCCGTAGCAGGTGATAGCCCTGTAGATGAAATCTTGTGTGTGGAACTAAGCGTAAGACAAGTAGGGCGGGACACGTGAAATCCTGTTTGAAGATGGGGGGACCATCCTCCAAGGCTAAATACTCGTGATCGACCGATAGTGAACCAGTACCGTGAGGGAAAGGCGAAAAGAACCCCGGAAGGGGAGTGAAATAGATCCTGAAACCGTATGCATACAAACAGTAGGAGCCTCCTTGTGGGGTGACTGCGTACCTTTTGTATAATGGGTCAGCGACTTACATTCAGTGGCAAGGTTAACCGAATAGGGAAGCCGTAGCGAAAGCGAGTCCGAATAGGGCGATTCAGTCGCTGGGTGTAGACCCGAAACCAGATGATCTATCCATGGCCAGGTTGAAGGCACGGTAACACGTGCTGGAGGACCGAACCCACTAATGTTGAAAAATTAGGGGATGAGCTGTGGATAGGGGTGAAAGGCTAAACAAATCTGGAAATAGCTGGTTCTCTCCGAAAACTATTTAGGTAGTGCCTCAAGTATTACTGCGGGGGGTAGAGCACTGTTATAGCTAGGGGGTCATGGCGACTTACCAAACTATGGCAAACTCCGAATACCCGCAAGTACAGCTTGGGAGACAGAGCACCGGGTGCTAACGTCCGGACTCAAGAGGGAAACAACCCAGACCGCCAGCTAAGGTCCCGAATTATCGCTAAGTGGGAAACGAAGTGGGAAGGCATAGACAGTCAGGAGGTTGGCTTAGAAGCAGCCATCCTTTAAAGAAAGCGTAATAGCTCACTGATCGAGTCGTCCTGCGCGGAAGATGTAACGGGGCTAAGCGATAAACCGAAGCTGCGGGTGTGCACTTTTAGTGCACGCGGTAGGAGAGCGTTCTGTAAGCCTGCGAAGGTGGCTTGTAAAGGCTGCTGGAGGTATCAGAAGTGCGAATGCTGACATGAGTAGCGATAAAGGGGGTGAAAAGCCCCCTCGCCGTAAGTCCAAGGTTTCCTGCGCAACGTTCATCGGCGCAGGGTGAGTCGGCCCCTAAGGCGAGGCAGAGATGCGTAGCTGATGGGAAACTGGTTAATATTCCAGTACCGTCGTACAGTGCGATGGGGGGACGGATCGCGGAAGATCATCAGGGTGTTGGATGTCCCTGTTGCTGTATCGAAGATGGCGCTTAGGCAAATCCGGGCGCGTAAATCAAGGGTATGGCACGAGCGAGCATTGCTTGCGAAGTGATTGGAAGTGGTTCCAAGAAAAGCCTCTAAGCTTCAGCTGTACGAGACCGTACCGCAAACCGACACAGGTGGACGGGATGAATATTCCAAGGCGCTTGAGAGAACTCAGGAGAAGGAACTCGGCAAATTGATACCGTAACTTCGGGAGAAGGTATACCCCGGTAGTGTGAAGCGCCTGCGCGCTTAGCATGATGGGGTCGCAGAGAATCGGTGGCTGCGACTGTTTATTAAAAACACAGCACTCTGCAAAGACGAAAGTCGACGTATAGGGTGTGACGCCTGCCCGGTGCCGGAAGGTTAAGTGATGGGGTGCAAGCTCTTGATCGAAGCCCCGGTAAACGGCGGCCGTAACTATAACGGTCCTAAGGTAGCGAAATTCCTTGTCGGGTAAGTTCCGACCTGCACGAATGGCGTAACGATGGCCACACTGTCTCCTCCTGAGACTCAGCGAAGTTGAAGTGTTTGTGATGATGCAATCTACCCGCGGCTAGACGGAAAGACCCCATGAACCTTTACTGTAGCTTTGCATTGATCTGTGAACCGGCCTGTGTAGGATAGGTGGGAGGCTTTGAAGCGTGGTCGCTAGATCACGTGGAGCCATCCTTGAAATACCACCCTGGTTTGTTTGCGGTTCTAACCTTGGTCCGTTATCCGGATCGGGGACAGTGCATGGTGGGCAGTTTGACTGGGGCGGTCTCCTCCCAAAGTGTAACGGAGGAGTTCGAAGGTACGCTAGGTACGGTCGGAAATCGTGCTGATAGTGCAATGGCATAAGCGTGCTTGACTGTGAGACTGACAAGTCGAACAGGTGCGAAAGCAGGACATAGTGATCCGGTGGTTCTGAATGGAAGGGCCATCGCTCAACGGATAAAAGGTACTCTGGGGATAACAGGCTGATACCGCCCAAGAGTTCATATCGACGGCGGTGTTTGGCACCTCGATGTCGGCTCATCTCATCCTGGGGCTGTAGCCGGTCCCAAGGGTATGGCTGTTCGCCATTTAAAGAGGTACGTGAGCTGGGTTTAAAACGTCGTGAGACAGTTTGGTCCCTATCTGCCGTGGGCGTTGGATACTTGACGGAGCCTGCTCCTAGTACGAGAGGACCGGAGTGGACGTACCTCTGGTGTACCGGTTGTCATGCCAATGGCATTGCCGGGTAGCTAAGTACGGAAGAGATAACCGCTGAAGGCATCTAAGCGGGAAACTCGTCTGAAGATTAGGTATCCCGGGGACTTGATCCCCCTAAAGAGTCGTTCGAGACCAGGACGTTGATAGGTCGGGTGTGGAAGCGCAGTAATGCGTTAAGCTAACCGATACTAATTGCTCGTGAGGCTTGATCCTATAACACTGATGGTTATTGACCTGGTGATATAGCGTTCCAAGTGTCGTTCAATACAAAATCTGGCTGCACCGTCAGCAGCCAGCCAACACCAATTACGACCCCCTGTGCATGATCATCGAGCTAGCCTCTGATCATCCACACGTTGTGTTTCTTCCAAGATTGGAGCCGTTGCGCTAACCCGCAGCCGCTCAACCAGTTACGCCTGACGACCATAGCAAGGTGGTACCACTCCTTCCCATCCCGAACAGGACAGTGAAACGCCTTCGCGCCGATGATAGTGGACGGACGTCTGTGAAAGTAGGTCATCGTCAGGCTTTTATTG
>NZ_LBHW02000086.1:0-3607 GCF_001005835.2 Achromobacter sp. LC458 | reverse complement strand
GACCCACGGCCTGACTGTTACCCAATTTGGCGACTCGCATCGCAAGCCCTCCTTGTATATACGGATAAGAAGCCTATCCATGATGCCCAAGGGTAAGGTTCAGAAGCCAGTCCTCTGACTTTCCTATTCGCCCTATAGCCACTGTCTGAAAGGCAATGCGCTTTTCGTAATCGTCCTATAGCCCCGTCCCGGCGATGTGGCCGACTATGTCGGCATCTCGCGTCCCGGGGGGGCTATCGTGACTCATCTGTGCGACCTGCGCTTTACCTTTGGCGTCGTTGGCGGCTTGGATTTCGAGCTTGTCGAGTTCACGTTTGACGAAGCGCTTTCCGAACCGTTTCGCCTGGAGCTGGAACTGGCCAGCGCCGATGCGTCGATCGACTTTGCCCGAATCCTGGATCAACCCGCGCTGCTGACCATTTGGCGCGACGATGCCCCGTTGCGGTACATCCACGGCGTCGTGTCCCGTTTCGAACAAGGCACGACCGGCTTTCGCCGCACGCGCTACCGCGCCACCGTCGAACCGCAGCTGGCCCGCGCGGGCCTGTGTTCCGATTGGCGCATCTTCCAGCACCTGTCCGTGCCCGAAATTCTGCAAAGCGTCCTGAAAGAGCACGGCATCCTTGATTACGAGCAGACGATCACGCATGAGCACCTGACACGTGAATACTGCGTGCAGGCCGGCGACACGGACCTGCACTTTGTTGAACGTCTGGCCCGAGAAGAAGGATTCTTCTACGCCTTTCACCACCACGCCAAGGGTCACCGGCTGATACACAGCGACCGCCTGCACATACACGGCCGTATCGACGGGGATCCCGTGCTTTATCAACCGGCACCCGGGGGTGACCAAACTGAACCCGCGCTGCGCCGGTTCTCTTATGCCGAACAGGTCCGTACCGCCCGGCAAACCCAGCGCGACTACACCTACACCCATCCGCGATACGCCCAGGAACACAGTCACGACGGTAGCGACCTGCAACATCAGCACGCCCATTACGAACGCTACGACTACCCCGGTCGCTACAAGCGCGACGAAGCGGGCAAACCCTACACAGAAAACCGGTTGCGCGGCCTGCGGCGTGACGCGCGCGTCGCAACTGTCGAGGGCGACGACCCTCGCCTGGAGCCAGGACTTTCGTTCGAACTGGTCGGCCATCCGCGCAACGACTTGAACCAAGGCTGGCGTCCGATACGCATGCGCCATCATGGCGTCCAGCACACCAGCCAACAAGAAGACGGCGCCGATGCGCAACGCGGCACGCAATACCGCTACACCGCGGAACTCGTGTCAAAGCACGCCGAATGGCGAGCCGAGCCGTTGCCCAAGCCTCGGATCGACGGGCCGCAGGTCGCCACGGTGACGGGCCCCGCGGGCGAGGAGATCTATTGCGACAACTACGGTCGGGTCAAGGTGCAATTCCCCTGGGACCGCCTGGGCAAGCATGACGAGCACAGCTCATGCTGGATCCGGGTATCGCAAAACTGGGCGGGCGCCACGTGGGGTCACATGGCAATACCCAGGATCGGACAGGAAGTCATCGTGAACTATCTGGACGGCGATGCGGACCAGCCGGTCATCACCGGCAGAACGCACATGGCGCTGCAGCTGCCGCCGTATGAGCTGCCCCGCCACAAGACACGCATGACGATCAAGAGCCAGACCCACAAGGGCCAGGGCTACAACGAACTGCGATTTGAAGACGAGCGGGACCAAGAAGAGATATACGTCCACGCGCAGAAGGACCAGAACATTCACGTCAACCACGACGAGAACACGTTTGTCGGCCATGACCGCAGCGAAAAAGTGGAAAACGACGAAACCATCGTGATCGGCCATGACCGCGAGGAAACGGTGGGCAACGATGAACGCGCCGACATTGGCCGGGATCGCCGGCACCGGATCGGCCAGGACGAGGTGCTGGAAGTCATACGGGACCACAGCATCATCACTGGCAAGGACCGAACAGACGAAGTGGGGAACAATCGTCGCGACAAGACGTTTGCCCATCACTGGATCGAAACCGGCGGCCACCTCGAACACCAGATTCAAGGGCATCACCGCATCGAAGCCGGACAGGCGATTGAACGCGCCACCACCGTCTACCGCCTTCAAACCCGCGAGCGGATCGTATTGCAAAGCCCCGGTGGCTCGATCACGCTTGATGAAGGCGGCATCACGCTGGACGGTGTCGCCGTCAATATCAAGGGCCCGCTTAATCAGCGAGGCTCGGGCGCGGGCGTCGCGCTCAACATTGACGGCACGCCAAACGCCGACGAACCCATTTGCCTAAGCTGCTGGCTCAAGGCGGCGAAAGAGCGCACCGCGCTGATGAAGGTGAGCCCATGATTCCGTCCCAACTGCAACGGGCTCTGGCGGAAGACATACACGGCGCACCGCCCGGGCAAGCGCGTTATTCGATGGTGTTGATCGATATGGCCGCGTTATCCGACGCGCAACGCGACAAGGTCCAGCGCGACATGGCTGGCATGCTCCATCCGCTGTTGCTGGACCCTGAGTTCGCGGTCTTACGGCCGCTGGGCGCGATGCTGGCTGGCCCGGGCGAAGGCGGTCTTTCTTCGCTGAACGGTTTGGTATCCGTAGCGAGCCCCTACGACACCGACATCGCCCAAGCCTGGATCACCAGCACCCTCAGTCCGGCCGACCTGGCCGTCCATTTAAGCCAGGCAAGCTTCGCGGTCGATCAAAACGGCGAACGTTACCTGCTGCGCTTCTACGACCCGTTGATCACCCCCGTTTTGCACAGGCAAGCCGACGCTGCCTGGGTAGACGGCGTGTTTGCGCCCATCATTTCATGGTGGTTTACCGGTGCCGATCTCAAGCATCCGCAATGGCACCGCATTCCGGGCGGTGCAAATGCCCAATGCCGTCCGCCCACGCCCCTGGTGTTGACGGAGGCGCTGTGGACGGCCCTGGCGGCGGATCCGCTTGAGTACCGCTTGCTTGACGCGCTCGAACGAGCCTCGGCTGACCTGTTCTCTTCCTCGTGCCGTGGGGTGCGTTTGGCGCATATTCGGACCCACCTTGCGTCGGCCCATCAGATCGGGCTGAGCCGCCATGACGATTTGATCGCCTTCGTATTCACGGCCTTGTCGCGGCCGGCCGCCAGCCTTCACGCTGACCGCGCATGGCAGCAGGCGCTGCAACATGCCGTCGCTGGAGGAACACCCCTAGCCGTCGCCACCTCGATCCCTACTCCGCGCAACAGGACTTCCCGATGACGATGCCGACCCTTGCGTCCCTGGTACCGGAAATTCTCCGCATCGCTGATCAAACGCGCTGCGACGCGGGCCCCAGCGCCGTGGTCGCGTGCAAGAGCGAAGTCGCCATCCTGCCCCTGCGCTATGCCGTTGTGACCGACGCCGGCCCGGGCCTGGATACCTTGGCGCCTGCGCTACCGCCCCACCTTGGCGCCGATTTTCCGCCGCTACAGGGCAAGCACGCGCGCTATGCCGTACGCACGATGCGCAGAGGCTATCTGTACCTGTTCACGAAGCGCTACATGAAGGACTGGTTCTGCGAAAGTGCCTATCGCACCTATGACACCGGTCTGTTCAAGCGTGTCTTTCCCTATGCGCCCCAGCA
>NZ_LBHW02000085.1:0-7173 GCF_001005835.2 Achromobacter sp. LC458 | reverse complement strand
CCGTAATCGCCCCCAGCGCCACCCCTCCCTCCGTCAACACCGGCACCGCCACCGCGCTAGTCCCCGGCATCAGCCCGGCCGCCGCATGCGCAATCCCCTCCCTTCTCGCCACCTCAACCCGCGCAATCACATCCTCCACCCGCTCCCCCATCACCTCCAGCCTGGCCGCATTCCCCCGCACCAACTCCACACTCTCCTCCCTTCCCAAGCTCGCCAACAACGCCACGCCCGACACTCCCACGCCCAACGGCCGTCTAACACCCACCTCAATCGACAGCACCTGTATCGGATGCCTTCCCGTCCGCCTTCCAATACATATCGAATCGTGCCCATGTCGAATACTCAAAAACACCGTATCCCCCACCTGATCGGCCAGCTCGCTCATATACGGGTCCGCCAGCGTCAGCAGCGGAAAGCGCCTTGTCCGCGCCAGCCCCAGCAAACTGATCTCTTGCCCGATCAAATACCGTCGCGTTTCTGAATCCTGTTCAACCGCGCCCTCTTGCACCAAAGTCTTCAGCAGGCGATGCACGGTGGGCCGATTCAAGCCGGACATGCGTTCCAGATCCACCAGCCTTACACCGCGCTCTTGTCCGCAGGCAATCAGGCGCAGCAGCGCCAAGGCCCTGCGTACGGTCTGCGCGCCGGACGCGCTTTTATCTTCTGCTTCGCTCACGTGGCCTCCGGTTTGATAATGGATTTGGGCGTTTGCTGAATACCGCGCTTGGTGACGATGGGGCCTAGCGATGCGTAGTTGGGGCCGCCGATGCGGCAGATGGGGCGTAGTAATGCGGTATCGATCTTGCCGTCTTGCAGCAGGCCATCGCGTATATGGAACATCACCACTTCGCCCACGAAGAACTCGGCGCCGGTGTCGCCAAACGGGGTGACGCTATGAAAGCGGCATTCCAGGCTGATGGGCGCGGCGGCAAGTCTGGGGGTGTCGATGACGGCGCCGGGAAGCACGCTTAAGCCCAGCACGTCGACTTCGCTGATTTCGGGCGGGTGTTCTTGGGCGCTGTCGTGCAGGGGGTCAAGCAGGGTTTCGTCGCCGACGTTGACGACGAAGTGGCGGTTGGCCAGGATGTTCTCGGCGGTGTCTTTGCGTTTGCCGGCTTTGCGGCCGATGTTGACGCCGATCATGGGGGGTTTGTTTGAGACGAAGGTGTAGCAGCTGAACGGCGCCAGGTTGACGCCGCCGTGGGCGTTGACGCTGCTGATCCAGGCGATGGGCCGGGGCACGACGATGCCGCTCATCAGGCGGTAGGTTTGCTCGGGGTTCAGGTCGCTGGCGGGAAAGTGCATGGTGGGTCTGGCTCCGTAGTCCGGATATTGAACATTCAACAATGAATAAAACCGCGTGCGCAATAGGCGCCCAGGGTAATTCTGCGGCGAAACGCGGTCATGCCAAAAGCTGTCCGCAATACAACCTGCCAAAAGAGTCCAACATCCGGAACTTTTCTTGAAATTCGGATTGTTCAGCGGCGCGGGAATTTCTAGAGTGTCGTCAAACACAACAAACAAAACGTGATGACACGACCAGGAGACAAACCATGCATCGCAATGCGCTTCGCGCCTGCGCCACGGTGGCGCTGACCGTTCTGACTTCCATGGCGCACGCCGCGTGGCCCGAGAAACCCGTGAAGATCGTGGTGCCCTATCCGCCGGGCGGCAATGTGGATGTGGCGGCGCGGCTGATTGCGCCGGGCTTGCAGGCGGCGTTTGGGCAGCCGTTTATTGTCGAGAACAAGCCGGGTGCGGGCGGCATGATTGCCGGTGAGCAGGTGGCGCGGTCCGAGCCCGATGGCTACACCTTGTTCATGGCGGCGAACGGGCCGCTGCTGTTCTCGCCGCTGATTTTCAAGCGGGATGCGTACAAGTGGGATCGGGACTTTGCGCCGATCAGTTCGGTGTCGTACACGCCGCTGGTGTTGCAGGTGAAGCCGGGCTTGCCGGCGCAGACGCTGGCGGAATTGCTGGCGCTGGCGAAGAAGGAGCCGGGCAAGCTGAACATGGCGTCTCCGGGTGCCGGGACCACGAATCATCTGGTCAGCGAGCTGTTGCAGTCGTTGACGGGCGCGCGTTGGACGACGGCGCAGTACAAGGGCAACGCGCCGGCCACGACCGATCTGTTGGGCGGGCAAGTGGATTTCAACTTTGATCAGATTTCAGTGGCGCTGCCGTATGTGAAGGAAGGCCGCTTGCGCGCCTTGGCGGTGACGACGGCCAAGCGCGTGCCATCGATGCCGGACGTGCCGACGTTTGCGGAAGCGGGTGTGCAGGGCATGGAGGCCGCCACGTTTACCGGGCTGCTTGCGCCCAAGGGCACGCCGCCGGATGTGCAGAAGCGCTTGAGCGAAGCGCTGACGAAGATTCTGGCGCAGCCGACGATTATTCAGCGTTTTGATGAGCTGGGCGCCGAGGCGCGCGGCAGCTCGCCCGAGGAATTCACGCGCTATCTGGCTGCGGAAGACGCGCGCTGGACGCCGATCATCAAGCGTGCGGGCATCACGGCGAACTAAGGCCAGACCACCGCCTGGCCTGACCCGCCAGCAGCCACGCCCTGACAACCGAACGCATCGCGGCCTTGCCTGGTCATGGCCACGATGCCGCCCCACCCTCTACTTTCCAAACGGAACCCGCCATGAGCAGACGCAGCATTTACGCGGAAGGCTTCAGCCACAAGAACCCCATTCCGGCCGCGTGCCGGATTGGGCCCATGCTGTATTCGGGCAGCATCCAGGGCACCGATCCGGCCACCGGCGCCTACGGTGCGTCGCTAGAACGCCAGTGCGAGCTGATGTTCGACCACGTGCGCCGCATTGTGGAAGCGGGCGGCGGCACGCTGGATCACGTCGCCAAGATGACGGTGTGGATGCGCGACCGCAGCCAGCGCGCGGCGCTGAATGCGGTGTGGCTGCAAGCGTTTCCGGAAGCGGAGAACCGTCCGGCGCGGCACACGATGCAGGCCGATCTGGATGGCGACAAGCTGATCGAATGCGATTTTGTGGCCGTGATCGGGTAAGGGAGACAGACGATGACTCAAAGCCAAATGAATCAAAGCCAAAGTTCGCAGAATCAAGCCGCGCAGAATCCAGCATCGAAGCATCAAGCGCCGCAGCACCAACCCTCGCAGTACCAACCCTTCAATCCCCGCCCCACTGCCCCCGCCACCCGCCTGCCGGCTAAGGCCTGCGATAGCCAGTTTCACGTATTCGGCTCCGCAGACCGTTACCCCGTGCGCCCCGGCGCGGCGTACGAGATGCCCAGCGCCACCATCGAGACCGCGCTGGGCCTTCACCGCCTGCTGGGCATCGAGCGCGGCGTGATCGTGCAGGCCACCACCTACGGGGCGGATCACCAGGTGGTGCTGGACGGCCTGGCCGCCGCCGGCCCGTCGTATCGCGGTTGCGCGAATGCGGTGGTGCTGGCCGAGCGTGACGACGCCTACATACAGAAGCTGCACGATGCGGGCGTGCGCGGCGCGCGTTTTACGCGGCAAGGCTTGGGTATCAGCATGGCGCCCGCCGTGTTTGACCGCGCCATTGCGCGCATTCGTGAACTGGGCTGGTACGCCAAGTTTCAGCCGGAGCCCGACGGCATGATGGCGCAGGCGGCGCAATTTGAACGGCTGGATATTCCGGTGCTGCTGGATCACATGGGGCGTGCTGATCCCACGGCGGGCGCGGCAGATCCGACTCGGCAGTTGTTGGAGTCGTTGCTAAGTCGCGGCAACTTCTGGGTGATGTTGTCGCTGACGGAAAAAATCTCTCGCACCGCCCCCCCTTGGAACGACGTGACGCCGCTTGCGCAAGCGCTGATCGCCGCCAACCCCGACCGCGTGGTGTGGGGCAGCGACTGGCCACACCCTGTCTCCACCAAGCCCACGCCCGACGAGGGCCAGTTGGTGGACCAGTTGGCGCGTTATGCGGGCGACGCCGCGACGCTTAAGAAAATCCTGGTGGACAACCCTGCTCGCTTGTTTGGATTCGACGAATGAAACTGCTGACTTATACGCATGAAGGCCGCACGCACTTTGGCGCGCTGCGTGGCCAGGACCAGATCGTGGCCTTGGATGGACATGGTTATGACAGCCTGCGCGCTGCGCTGGAAGCCGATGCCCTGCCCGCGCTGGCCAAATTGGCGGACTCGCATCCCGCCACGCACAAACTTAAAGACGTGCGGCTGTTGCCGCCGATTCCGCAGCCAGAAAAAATCATCTGCGTAGGCGTGAACTACGGCAAGCGCAACGAGGAATATAAAGACGGCAGCGCGCCGCCCGCCTACCCCAGCGTGTTCCCGCGCTTTCCGGGTTCGTTCGTGGGCCATGGCGAACCCTTGCTGCGCCCACCGGAATCCGAACAACTGGATTACGAAGGCGAGATCGCCATCATCATCGGCAAGGCCGGCCGCCGCATTGCGGCCGAGGACGCCTGGAGCCACATCGCGGGCCTGACCTGCCTGAACGAAGGCACGGTGCGCGACTGGATCAAGCACGGCAAGTTCAACGTGACGCAAGGCAAGAACTTTGACGCCAGCGGTTCGATGGGGCCGTGGATGGTGACGGCCGATGAATTCGACCCCGCCGCGCCGTTGACGGTGACGACGCGTGTCAACGGTGAACTGCGCCAGCAAGACGCCACCGACAACCTGATGTTCCCGTTCGCGGAACTGATCCGCTACATCTCCATCTGGACCACGCTGAAGCCCGGCGACGTCATCTCCACCGGCACCCCCATCGGCGCGGGCGTGCGCTTCACGCCGCCGCGCTTTTTGAAGCCGGGCGATGTGGTTGAAGTCGAAGTGGCCGGCATTGGCGTGTTGTCCAACCCCGTGGCCGACGAAGTCGCCGCGCACTAATCAGGAGCCTTCCATGCTTAACGACGAAGACCGCGCCCGCGCGGCCAGCCTGCTGCTTGAAGCCGAGCGCAGCGGCGTGCCCACCACGCAGTTGGACCAGGCGTTTCCCGGCATTGAGATTGCCGATGCGTATGCCATCCAGCAACGCAATATCGACCAGAAGATTGCCGACGGCGCAAAGCTGCGCGGCCACAAGATCGGCCTGACGTCCAAGGCGATGCAAAGCACCGTCGGTATCGACGAGCCGGACTACGGCCATTTGCTGGACACGATGTTCTTTCAAGATGGGCAGACCATTCCCACCGACAAGCTGATCGTGCCGCGCGTGGAAGTCGAGCTGGCTTTCGTGCTGGGCAAGCCCTTGCGAGGCCCGGATGTGAGCCTGTTCGACGTGCTGGATGCTACGGATTACGTGGTGCCGGCGCTGGAACTGATCGACGGCCGCAGTAAATACCCGCGCCGCATTGTGGACAACATTGCTGATAACGCCGCGTGCGCCGGCATCGTGCTGGGCGGCCGGCCGGTGCGGCCGATGGATATTGATCTGCGCTGGGTCGGCGCCCTACTGCTGAAAAATGGCGTGATCGAAGAATCGGGTGTGTCGGCGGCGGTGCTTGGGCATCCGGCGTTGGGTATTGCGTGGTTGGCGAACAAGCTTGCGCAGCACGACGCCGGGCTGGAAGCCGGGCACATCGTGCTGGCGGGGTCCTTCACCCGCACCGCTGCGGTAAAGCGCGGCGATACGCTGCATGCCGACTACGGCAAGCTGGGCAGCATCTCGGTGCATTTCTCTTAAGGCGGCGCGCATGGAACTCCCCATCAATACGTTTAAACGCGCGCTGCGCGAACAGCGCCATCAAACCGGGCTGTGGGTCACGCTTGGGGCTGCGAACAGTACCGAACTGGTTGCCGCCAGCGGCTTTGATTGGCTGCTGCTGGATACCGAGCACACGCCCGTGGTGCTGCCGACGGTAATGGCGCAGTTGCAGGCGGCTGGCGCGTATAAGAGCCATCCGGTGGTGCGCCCGTCTTGGAATGACAAGGTGCAGATCAAACAGTATCTGGATATCGGCGCGCAGACCTTGTTGCTGCCGTATGTGCAGAACGCGGACGAGGCGCAAAGCGCGGTGGCGGGTATGCGTTATGCGCCGCGCGGCGTGCGGGGCATTAGCGGCACGATGCGCGCAACGCGGTATGGGCGTGTGGCGGACTATATGCGCCGGTGCGAAGAGGAATTGTGTTTGCTAGTGCAGGCCGAGACGGGCGAAGCGCTAGAGAACCTGGACGCGATGATTGCGGTGGATGGCGTCGATGGGGTGTTTATCGGCCCCGCGGATCTGGCTGCCAGCTTGGGATATCCCGGCGAGCCGCAGCATCCGAAGGTGGTGGCCGAAGTGGAAAGCGCCATCCGGCGGGTACGCGCGGCAGGCAAGGCGCCGGGGGTGTTGACGGGCGATGAGGCGCTGGCGCGGCGCTATATCGAGGCAGGGAGTTTGTTTACGGCGGTCGGCGTGGACGCGGCGATCTTGGTGCGGCATTGCGATGCGTTGGCGGAGCGCTTCGCGGGCATCTAAGGCGGCCTCGTTCTGGGCGGAGCAAACCCGCTGGGCCACATTTGGCCCGATCAAGCCAAATTTGACCCGCTATAACTCCTTGATAAAGCGCTGCTTATTTTTTAACGGGCCAAATATGGCCCGTTTTGCGTTGGAAATTCCGGCAATTCCGGGTGCTTGGCGCAACGCAGCGCGGGCGGCGTCGCGCAAATAGCCCATAAGTCATTGATAGCGTTGACGGTTTTACTTTTCCCTGCCGGCATGGCACGGATATTGCATTAGTCCTCACAGCACTTCGTTTTGAAAGCGCCGGGTCGATTCATTTACGACGCTGGACGCTAGTGAATGGCGTGACGTGCTTTACACGCCGAATTGATCGCGGAGTTGATGATGAGTTCGCATGCAAGCTCTTTCGCCCACCAGGCTCGGCTGGCGGTGTTGGAAACGATGGCGGTGCCAGCAGGTACTTGCCGCGCTTGCGAGCGCAGCGGAATGCCGATCTTGTTGCTGCGCGATGCGCCATTGCCGCCGAGATCCTCGCCGTCTTGGACATCTTCGTCAACGTCGTTGCCGTTCGACCCTGAACAAGACCGCGTACGCATCGATATGCAGCCGGGCAACTATCGCCTACTGCGCGAAGGGTTTGTGTATGTGCTGCTGGATCAGGAAATCTGGCACGCGTACCAAGTCACCGCCGACGGGCACATGCGCCAATATGACCCGTACCGAATGCCCGAGGGCACTCCCCGCCCCTTGTCCC
>NZ_LBHW02000084.1:0-8059 GCF_001005835.2 Achromobacter sp. LC458 | reverse complement strand
TCGATGACGGAGACCTTGCCGGCGGCGTCGATCAGGGGCCATTCGCGGCGGGCGCCGGATTGGGATAGCAGCCATAGGCCGCGTTCGTCGGACAGGGTGGCTTGCAGCGTTTCCAGTACGGCTTCGGCGGCGTCGTCGGCTTGGGAGGCGGGGATGCCGGCCCGGGTCAGCTGGCGACGCATGGCGGGCAGGCGGTCGGTCAGGGCTTGGGGTGGCCAGGCTTGTACGCCGTCTTGGCCGATACGGGCAAGCCAGGCGTGGGCCAGCGTGCCGATGGCGGCGTCGTAGCCGGCTTCCAGTTGCCAGGCGGGGTGTTCGGTGCCGTCGCCCCAGGCGCCGCGGTCGGCGGTGCCGAAACCGGCGCTGATAAGGACGTTGGACTGTTGGGCCAATTGCGTCAGGCCGTTGCCAGCGACGCGGCGCAGGGGCTCGCCTTGCCATTCGGGAGTGTCGGCGGCGTCCGGTTCGGGCTGTTGGTCCAGCGGGGGCGGTTCAGGGGTGACCAGGCAGGGCCAGAGGCGGCCCAGCAGGCTGGCGGATGGCGGGGCTTTCACTTGGCCGCTGGCTTCGTCGATGGACACGTGGCCCACCAGGTGCAGGCGTTTGCGCGCGCGGGTGGCGGCCACGTACAGCAGGCGGTCGATTTCATAGGATGCGCGGCGGGCCTCGCGGGCGCCCAGGTAGCGCGATATCGGGTCGGCCTCGACCTCGGCGCGCGGCTTGACGGGGCCGAACAGCACGCGGCCACTGCTTTGTTCGAAACGCACCAGCGGCGCCTGGTCGCCGCGCGGGGCGCGATGCAGGCCGTACAGGATCACGGTTTCAAATTGCAGGCCCTTGGATTTGTGCATGGTCATGATCTCGACGGCGCCGTCGTCCTCGTCCGCCGCGTCGGGCGCGGCGAACAAGCGCGAGATCCCGGCGTCCAGCGCTGCGGGGTCGATGGCACCGTGCGGGGCCAGGCGTTCGACCAGCTGGAACAGGCTTTCGGCGTCGTTCGACACCGACAGGCCGGCATACAGCGCGGGGCCGCCCAGGCGGCGCCACAGGGATTCCACCCAGGCGGCGAACGGCATCGCGCCCGAGGCATTGCGCTTGTCCAGCAGCACGGCCGCCACTTGCCGCAGCCGTTCGAATTCGTCGGGGCTCAGCAGGGCTTGCGCCAATGGCGGCTCGGGCGCGGGCGATTCGGCTTCAGGCCATGCGCCTTGTGGAACGCGGCCGACGCCGGACGATGCGCCGTCCAACGGTGCGGATTGCGAGGCACCGTTGGCGGCGTCTGGACTGGCGTCAAACAACGAGCGTTGCGCGGCACCGCCCTGCGCGCCTGAGTCGGCCTCGAACAACGAGCCTTGCGCGCCGCTGGCGGAGATACCGCGCGCCGGCGCGACGACTCGCGAGGCGCCAGCAGCCGCCGTCGGAGCGGTGGCCGGTGTCATGCGCAGCGCGCGTTCCAGCAGTACCGGGACCGGCGTGACGTGGTCGTCGCCGAACAGGCGTTGCAGGGACGTCAGCGTCAGCCCGCAGTACGGGGCGCGCAGTACCGACAGCCAGGCCATGCGGTCGGCCGGGTGCGACAGCGCGCGCACCAGTTGCACCAGGTCGGCCACCACCGGCCGCAGCGCCAGGGGCACCAGGTCCACGGCGCGGCAGCGGATGCCTTCCTGCGCCAGCCGGCGCGTCAGATTGCCCAGATGGCTGCGCGCGCGCACCAACACCGCCACGGGGTGCTTGGCGCCTTTGTGATCGATCAGCGCCTGGCGCACCAGGCCGACGGCGATATCTTCTGCCTGCTCCTCGGCGGGCGTGCCGCCCGCGCGCGACCAAGCGGGGTGGAATCGCACCGCAGGGTCGGGCAGCGCCTCGTGGAACGCGGTGGACGGGCTGTACGCGATGGCGCCCGCCGCGGCGTCGCTACGCCGGGGCAGCAGACCCGCAAACGAACGGTTCACCCATTCCACAATGCCCGCCTGCGAGCGGAAGTTGTCGGTCAGGTTCAGGAAATCAGGCGTCAATTCGCCCACGCCGATATCGGCCACCTCCAGGAACAGGCCCACTTCCGCCTTGCGAAACCGGTAGATCGATTGCATCGGGTCGCCCACCAGGAACAGGCTGCGCCCGTCACCCGCCTGCCAGCCCGAGGTCAACGTGCGCAGCAAGTCCAGCTGCGTCTGGCTGGTGTCCTGGAATTCGTCGATCAGCAGATGGCGAATGGACGCGTCCAGTTTCAGCAACAGCTCGCCGGGATCATCGGCGCTGCCCAGCGCAGCGGCCGCGCGTTGCGCGATTTCGATGAAATCGACCTCGCCTTTGTCCGCGAAGCGCAGGCGCAGTTGCGCCACCGCCAGCGCCAGCGTCATCAACTGCGCGCCCAGCACTTCCCATTGCGCGTCCGTGAAATGCGGCGCCGGAATGTCGCGCACGGCGTGCAGGCGGCGCACCCAGGCGGCCTGCCCGTCGGCCGATTCCAGCCATGCCACAAAGGGTTCCTTGTGCGCGCACTTGGCCGGAAAGCCCAGGTTTTTATTGACGGTCTTGCGCAGGCTGCCGGTGCCGGTCAACAGCAGATGCGCCACGGCGCGCCACTGGTCCAGCACTTCGGCGTCCGGCGGCAGTTCTTCCGTCCAGTCCAATAGCGCCAGCAGCTTGTTGTCGTCGTCGCCATCCTGCAAATGGGACGCGGCCAGGCGGGCCGGGCCGCACAGCGCATCGGCCCAGCCCAGCGGCATGGCGTCGCACAGCGCGTCCAGGTCTTCGCCGATGGCCTCGGCCAGCATCGCTTCCATGCCGGCGCGATCGGAGCCGTGGCGCAGCAGCGGCAGCCACTGGTCGCGCTGCCCCAGCATGTCGGCCAGGGCATCCTTGGCCGCCTGCACGTCCACATCCAGATGCTTGAGCAACACGCGCACCGCGTCGTAGTCATCGGCAAGATCCAGCGTGGCGCGCGCCGCCGCTTCGTAGTGCGCGCGTGCATCGTCGGTAATGTCGGGCATGCCGCCCAGCTCGGACAGCCACGGCATGCTGCGCACCAGGCCCGCGCAAAACGAGTCGATGGTGCGTATGGCCAGGCGCGCCGGATGGTCCAGCAGATGCCAGCCCTGCTCGGCATTGCGCGCCAAGGCGGCGCGCGCCAGTTCCCAGCTGCGGCGCTCGTGCATGGCCTCGGGCGGGGCGTCCAGCCCACGGCGCAGCTTGCTCAACACGCGCGCGTGCATTTCGGATGCCGCCTTGCGCGTGAACGTGATGGCGACAATTTCCTCGGGCCGGTTCACCGTGGCCAGCAGCGCCAGGATGCGGTCGGTCAGCAGTTCGGTCTTGCCCGAGCCGGCCGGCGCCTGCACGAGAAAAGAGCGGGTGGGATCCAGCGCGTCGGTACGCGCGGCGTGGTCCTGTGGCAGGCGTTCAGTGTCGGCCATGGCTTAGGCGTCCTCGTCGTCAAGATGCAAACGCAAGAACGGCAATGCATCGCAGTATTTCAAATCGTCCCGGCGGTAGGCCATGTTGGTGGCCACGCCCGCCACATACTCATCCGCCAGCGCTTCGATGGCAACGCGCCAACGCTGCCGGATCTCGGGCCATGTCAGACCATCGAAGAACTTGCTGTCGCTGGCCAGCGTCACCCCGGGCACGCCAAGGTCTTCATCGGCCAGCCCTTGCGCCGCGACCTGCCGCGCATGGATCTGCGCCAGCACCAGCCCGGCGACCTCGCCGCCCGCGGCATCGGCAAGCACCGACGCGTAGAACGGCAACTGCACATTCACGGGCCGACTGCGCGACCAATCGGGTTCCGGCTTGGCGGCGGCCACGCCCGTCTTGTAATCGACGATGACGTTGCGCCCATCGGCCAGGGTGTCGATACGGTCCAGACGCAATTTCAGGTTCAACGCGCCGCGTTGCCACTGGTGGTTTTTTTCGACCTGGGCAACCGCGAACGGCAAGCGCTGCGCTTCCATGTCCAGCCACGCGGCCAGCACGGCGCGCGCGCGTTGGCATTCCAGCGCCTTCAACGCGGGCGCGTAGTCTTTGAGTTCTTCGTCGGCGGCCTGCGCCACGGCCTGCTCCAGCAAGGCCGCCAGCCGGTTCGTGGCCATGATTTCATGCAGCGTGTCCTGGTCGGGCATCATGCCCCATACCAATTCCAGCGCCTTGTGCAGGAACTGCCCGCGCACGTTCACCGTGGCGCTGTCGGCATAAGGCGCCAGCTCGCGCCCGCCCAGGCGGTGGCGCACGAACGCCCAAAGCGGGTTGCGCGCCTGCGTGTCCAGCACGTCCAGCCCGCCGCCGCCCCGGTTGCCCGGCGCCAGTGGCGGCCCCTGGTTGTCGTCCAGCGACTCTTGTGGCAAGGGCGCAGTGGGAGCCGCCGCCGGCGGCATCCAGTCGCTTAGTGAAGCGCCCGCGATCAGCGGCGATGGCCGTAGCTCGCGTTCCCCGTCCATGTGCGCGTGGCTGACGATGATGTCGGGCGCGCAGCGGCACAGCGCGGCGTACATGCCTTCGGCCCATTCGCGTTCACGTTCCGGCGTGGCGCGTGGCGCCTTGGCCTGGCGCAGCACTGCCAGCGGCAACAGCGGGTTGGGCTTGGGCGAGGCCGGCAGCACGTCGTCCGTCAAACCCAGCATCCAGACGCCGTCCCAATAGCCGCCTTCGGCTTCCAGCAGGCCCAGCACGTCAAGGCGCGCCGTGGGATCGCGCTGCGGTTGAAACGATGCCGACCGCGCCACGCTTTGCAGCAGGTTGACCGCCGCCACCCCGCCCAGCCGGCCGGCCGCCGGCGCCAAGGCCGAAAAGCTGCCCAGCGCGTCGCCCAATGCGCCCATGACCTGGTAGGCCACGCTGTCCAACACGCCTTCGCCCGGGAAACCCAGCGCCGTCAGCGCCGCTTTCATGCGCAGCACCCAGACGTCGCACGTCGCCTGGCGGCCGCCTTGCGTCCAGATTTCCAGCGCCTGATGCCAGGCCGGCGCCAGCGCGGGAAGATCGGCCAGCAGTTTTTTCCAATCATGCGGGCTGACATGTTGTACGGCTTGACGGCGCCAGCGCGCGTCGATGGCGGCCAGGCGCGCGCGGTCGCGGACATCGCCGGCACAATGCCCGGCCAGCAAGGCCGCGCCCAGAACGTCTACGCCGCAGCCCTTGCCGCTTGCACATTCCGCCAACGCGCGAAGCCACGCCAGTGCGGCACGCGCCATCGGCCATTCATTCAGTGGCCGGCCCACGGCCACGTTGAAGGCATGCGCGGGCGCGCCGTCGCGACCGGCCAGCGCCTGGCTCAAGATGCGGCGCGCGAATGGCGATTCGGCTTCCAGCTGCGGCGAGACGATCGCAAAGCGCCCTTGCGGATGCGCCTTCAATTGGCCGGCAGCCCAAGCGGCCGCCGCGCGCCATTCGGCGCCTTGGTCGGCCGCTTCGAAACGGCGCGCCACCGTTTCAACACGCTGCTCGTCACGCCATTGCGACACCCGCGAACCCTGCATTTCAAAGGCGCTGAGCAGGCGGCGAAATCGCGGCGACATATCGGTAAAGCCGGCCAGGACCAACTGCGCGGGCGTGCGCAGACGGCCCTCTTCCAAGGCGCGCAGCACACGTGCGTAGCCTTGGTTGGCGTCTTCGGCGTCGATGCCGGCCAGCGTTTGCCGGTAGCGCACGCGCCAGCGCGCAAAGCCGCGATATTCGTCCGTGTCGGCGCCCGAAGGCACGTGCAGGTCCCATTCGTCCATCAGCAGGTCGGCGTCCATCGCCAGCCTGGCCGCCTGGCTGGCGTCCAGCAGCACGCGTTCGGCTTCTTCGGCGCGGATGGCTTCGGTCCAGACCAGTTGCGTGGCGAAGCTGTCCAGCCGATAGGCGGGCACGTCGTCGTCCGCTTCGAAGGCCAGCTCGTTGGCGGATTCGGCAAGCCAGGCGGACAGCGGCAGGATGCGCGGCAACTCGCTGACCTGGCGTTCCTGGCGCAGCAGCCCGGCCAGTTCCAGCGTAAGGCGGCGCGACAGCCGGTTGTTCACCGTCAACACCAGCGTGTCGGCGGCAGCCAGGGCGCCGATATCCGGCAGCGATAGAAAGGGATGGGAAAGCGACGCGTCCTGCATGAGCATCCGTAAATCGCGCGCCCGAAGGCCGCGCGGGAAGACGAAAAAAACGACGGGAAAATTACCGTCGTAGGATACCGCGAGCCGCCGGGGCAAAGGCGGCTAAAAGCCGCAAAGCGATGCCAGGTTTTCCCAATGCACCTGCATGTTGGGCGTGGTGTAGCCCCAGAAAGCCAGGCCCAGCACCGCCGCCAGCGCCAGCATGCCCACAGCGCGCCAGGCGCGATGGCGGCGGGCGGCGGGCGGTTGGGCAGGCGGCAGGGAAGGATCGTGGGAGGGCATCACAGGCGCGTCGATTTCGGTGAAATTGCGGGACAGTTTTATCTCGGTTTCAAACAAACACGAAGGGGGCAGACAAGCGTAACGGCGATTTTGGGCCGGTTTCGAAGCGGTTTAGAAGCGGCTCCGAAGCGGTTCCGAACCGGCGCCAGCCACCACGCCATCTCAGGCCGACACCGGGCGCGTCTCCACAGGCGTGACCGGCTGTTCGCGCACCGGCAGGCACAGCAGCGCGGCAATCACGGCAAGCGCCACGCCCAGCCACCAGACCATGTCGTAGTTACCGGTCTTGGCGTACGCGTACCCGCCCAGCCAGACTCCAATGAAGCTGCCCAGCTGGTGGCCCAGGAACACGATGCCCGATAGCGTGGCGGCATAGCGCAGCCCGTAGATCTGCCCGATCAGCCCCTGGGTAAGCGGCACGGTGCCCAGCCAGAACAGACCCATCCACGCGGCGAACACGTACAGCACCCACGCCGACAGCGGCACCGCCAGCAACAGCAGGATGCCGAACGCGCGCATGAAATACACCACGGCCAGCAGCCGCTTCTTGCTGTATTTGCCGCCCAGCTTGCCCGCATAGAACGAGCCCAGCACATTGAACAGGCCGATCAACGCCACCGCCGTCGCGCCCTGCCCCGCCGTCAAGCCGCCATCCGTCACGTAGGCCGGCAAGTGCAGCGTGATGAACGCGGTGTGAAAGCCGCAGACAAAGTAGCTCCAGAACAGGAAGTGAAACGACGGATGGCGCACGGCCTGCCGCACCGCGGACGCCAGCGACTGCTGCGGCCCGGACTGCGCTTGCGGGCGCCCGCGCAGGTAATAGGCCAGCGGCGCGGCACAGGCCACGAACAGGGACAAGACCCACAACGCACCGGGCCAGTCCATGCCGGTGATCAGCGCCTGCCCGGTCGGCACCACGGCAAACTGGCCCAACGAGCCGCCCGCGCTGGCAATGCCCATGGCCGTGCTGCGGTAGGCCGCCGGCACCGCGCGCGCCACGACCGGCAGGATCACCGGAAACGTCGTGCCCGCCTGCCCCAGCCCGACCAGCACGCCGGCCGACAGGTACAAGGTGGTTTCATCGGTGGCGAAGCGGGTGCCGATCATGCCCAACATGTACAGCACGGCACCCAGCGCGATGGTGCGGCCCGAGCCGTAGCGGTCGGCCAGGATGCCCATGAAGATGCAGGCCACGCCCCAGACCAGGTTCTGTAGCGCGAAGGCCATGGAAAAGACATCGCGGCCCCAGCCGTGGGCCAGGCCCATCGGCTGCATGAACAGGCCGAAGGTGGCGCGCACGCCCATGGCAAGCAGCACCACCAGGGTGCCCAGGATCAGGGTGCGCGTGGAAATCGTATCGGTTTGCGTAGACATGAAACCCGTGTCTGGTTGTTGTGTGGGTTTGCGTCCCCTCCTCGGGACTCGGCAAACATCATATACAAGTCGCCGCGCGCCAAACCGTAATAGCCCTTCTGGCGAATCACGCTTTATGCCGCGCTGTCACTAGGGCCTACCCCGTACGACCAAGGTCGAGTGTCCGAGCCGGTGATGCGTCTCTATATTGGGCAGAGGCCCGCAAGGCATCGCTGCGTGGGCCGACCCGGATGCCTACACGCCGTCCGGCAATAACAACAAGGAGCCCGACCGTGCCCACCCCCGACCCCACCCCTGGCGCTGTCTCCTATCCACACCTC
>NZ_LBHW02000083.1:0-8727 GCF_001005835.2 Achromobacter sp. LC458 | reverse complement strand
TAGTCCGCTCGCCGGCAGCGTCAGATGGTTATAAGAGACGCCCCTACCCCCCGCCGCCCTCAAGAAATTCGCCTCCAGCACGCTCAGCACCCGGTTCAGCGTGTCCACATCCGCCGCTGACAACCCCTTCAACGCCTCTTCGAAAAACGCTGCCCGTTTAGGCAGCGCTTCGTTCACCACCGCCTGCCCTGTGACGGTCAGCGTGGCATTGGTCAGCCGGTTGTCCTGGGCATCCACGGCGCGCGAAATCCAGCCCAGCTTCTGCATCGCCTGCAATTGCCGGGTCAGTGATGCCGGGTCCAGCCGGCAGCGTTCGGCCAGGTGCTTCTGCGAACACTGTCCGTTCTCATGCAACGCCAACAGGATGCGCCAGCGGGGCAGGGCGTGGCCTACCTTGCTGCTGAATGCGCTTTGCATGACGCGGTACGTCTGCCCCATGTGCTGGATGACTTGCAGGCCTTGTTGTTGTCTGGGCAAAAGCTATTCTCCGACGCCAGCGGGCTCCGCCTTGGTGGGGCGGGCCAGTTGCACCAGCGGCACGCGTCGCACGCACCAGAGCGCGAAGATGGCGACGGCCAGCGCGATGAGCTGGCCTTCATGGATGGCGCCCACCAGCGCGACTCGCGCGATCTCGATCAGCGACGTGCCGTCCTGGCCTTGATGCGCCAATTGTGCCAGGAACTGTGTCTGCGCTGCGGGGTTCACCAGCATCTGCGGGTCGTTCAATTCAGGCAGCCATTGCGCTGATGCGCCGCGCAGCGTGGACTCGACGCCGCTGAAATAGCTGTGGCTGACCATGGTGCCCACGACCGCCGTGCCCAGCATGCCGCCGATCATGCGCAGCGACTGCAACAGCGCCGTGGCGATGCCCAGGTGCGTGCGGCCCGCCGTCTGCTGCGCGAACACGGTCAGGTTGGGCATGATGAACCCCATGCCCAGGCCGGCCATCAGCATGTACGCGCCAATCAGCACATGCGACGTGTAGTTGTGCGTGGTGACGATGCCCATACAGGACAGCGCCATCAGCAAAAAGCCCGCATACAGCATGCGGTTGGGGTTGCGGATACGCGTGATGATGCGGCCGTTGATGATGCTGCCTACCGTGATGAAAACGACCATCGGCGTAATCAACAGCCCCGCGTCCTGCGGCGACAGGCCAAAGCCGCCTTGCAGCAGCAAGGGCGCGTAGAACAGCAGCGAATACATCGTCACGCCCACCAGCAGTGCCAGCGTGAACAGCGTGGCCAGGCCGCGATTGCGGAACATGTCCAGCGGCAAGAGCGGATGCGGGCAACGCTTTTCCCACCAGATCAGCAGGCCGAACGCGGCAATGCTGCCCGCGCCCAGCAGCACGATGGGCCCGCTGAACCCTTCCTTGGGCAGCAGCTCGACCAGCAGTTGCAGACTGCCCAGCGCCAGCGCGATCAGCAGCGCGCCTTGCCAGTCCAGCCGCACTTTGCCGGACGTGTGATTGCGCAGGTGCGGCAGGTAGCGCGATACGAACCACAGGCCCAGGATGCCGATAGGCAGGTTCACGTAGAACACCGATCGCCAGCCATAGTGCTCGGTCAGCGCGCCGCCCAGCGTGGGGCCGACCGCGTTGGCGATGCCGAAAGCGGAACTGAGCATGACCTGCCAGCGCAGGCGCACGTGCGGGTCGGGGAACAGGTCGGGGATCGAGGCGAACGCGGTGCCCACCAGCATGCCGCCGCCGATGCCCTGCAAGGCGCGCGCCAGCACCAGCGTCAGCATGCTGTCGGCCGCGCCGCATAGCGCTGATGCCAGCGTGAACAGAATGATGGCCGCCACCACGAACGGCTTGCGGCCGTAGTAATCGCCCAGGCGGCCGAAGATCGGCACGGTGATCACCGAGGTCAGCAGGTACGACGTGGCAACCCACGCATACAGTTCAAAGCCCTTGAGCTCGGCCACGATGGTGGGCAGCGCGGTGCCCACCACGGTCTGGTCGATAGCGACCATCATCATGACGAAGCACATGCCCAGCATGGCCAGCAGCGTCTGCCGGAAGGGAAGCACCTGGCCGGGCGAATGCGGGGTGCTGGGAGTGGGGGCGGGCATTGTTGGATGTATCAATGATTGATGGATCAATCATTCTAGTCCTACAATCCGCCGGACAGAAAATTGTCAGCTTCAAGGCGGGGCGGACGGGTCTCGTGACCCCACTCCGTTATTAATTCCATCCATGACTTATCGCGTTTTTGGTGTCATGGTCTGACAAGGCCGCTTTAAGGCGGCCCGATTTGTTACGATAGCGAAATCTGCACGTTGGTGATTCCAACGTCTTCAGCACGCCTTCCTTGGTAGATCCTCTTTCCAAACGCCGCGGCCACAAGCTTCCGGCAGGAGCGAGGGCTCGCCCTGAAAGGCAGACAGCTCCAACTGGCGCGTGGGTTTTCCGCCGCTACAGCACCATCCCCGCGCGTTGCGCGGTGGGCGGCATCCAAGAATTTCCAGTCGAGGTACCGACGGGGCAGCAATGAAAACGTGGTTCAAGCGCATTTTGATAGGCCTGGTTGTGTTGGTTGTCGTGGCCGTCGTTGGCCTGGCCATCTTCTTGCTGACATTCGACCCCAACGCGTACAAGTACAAGCTGGAAGAGCTTGTGCAGGAACGCTATCACCGCACATTGACGATCGACGGCGAGATCGAGCTATCGCTCTTTCCGCGCATCGGCTTGTCGGTGCAGGGCGTGTCGCTGTCCGAGCCGAACAGCACGGACACCTTCGCTTCCATTGAAAGCACGCGCCTGGCGGTTGCCGTCTGGCCGTTGCTGTCCAATAGCTTCGTGGTCGACCACGTGGCCATCAGCGGCCTGAAGGCCCGGGTGGTGCGCGGCAAGGACGGCCAGTTCAACTTCAGCAATCTGGTCGGCGGCGCGTCCACCGTCACCACCGCGCCATCCAATCCGGCAGAAGCCCTGGTGGGCGCGGCGCAGACGGCGGCCCAGGCCATCACCAGCGGCACCTTGCCTGCCAACCGCAACAACATGCAGATCGATATCGCCGGCCTGGACTTGAAGGACGGCGAAGTGCAGTTGCAGGACGAGATTTCCGGCATGGCGGTGGCGGTCACGAAGATCAACGCCAATACCGGCCGCGTCACGTTCAACCAACCCTTTGATGTACGCCTGACGGCGCGCGTGGAAGGCGGCAACCCGCGCGTGGACGCCAACCTGACGGGGCAGGCCCTGTTGACGCTGGACCCGTCCGCCAAGCGCTACGCGGCACAAAAGCTGGACCTGCGCATGGACGGCAAGTTGCCCGGCGCCGAGGCCAAGAGCCTGGCCGTGCGTGGCAACCTGGCCTTCAACGGCCAGAAATCCGCGCTGGACGTGGCGGGCCTGGAAGTGGTTTTCCAGGGCGACATCACCGACCCGGCCGCGCGCGCCACCAATGTGGAAGCCAGCGTGGCCATGCCCAAGCTGGCGATCGACCCGCACAAGAGCCAGCTGCAAATCGAAAAACTCGCCGTGCGTGCCAAGGGCGGCTCGGCCGACGGCCCGTTTGAATTCGCCGTGGACGCGCCCGCGCTGAACATTTCGCCCACGTCGGCCACCGGTGAAGCGCTGACCGGCCGCGTGCGCATCAGCGGCCTGGATGCCAGCTTTGGCCTGAACGGCATCAGCGGCAACGCCGCCGAACTCGACATCAAGGAAGCCAAGCTGGACAGCACGTCCAAGAATGGCGACCGCGTCGTGAAGCTGAATTTTGCATCGCCGCTGACCTTGAACCTGTTGCAACGTAGCGGCGGTTTGTCGGCGCTGCGCGGCGACGTCAATATCACCGACCCCGGCTTGCCCAAGGGCAGCTTGCAGATTCCGGTGATCGGCAGCCTGAACGCCGACCTGCTGAAAGACCAGGCCAGCAGCAAGATCAACGCCGTGCTGGAAGGCGGCAAGTTCGACCTTAGCGCCGACATCACCAAGCTGTCGCAAACGCCTGCGGTGAAGTTCGCGCTGGTGGTGGACACGCTGGACCTGGACAAGCTGGTGCCGCCCGTGGTGGCCGCGCCGCCCAAGCCCCCCGCCGATGGCAAGAAGGATGATTCCAAGCCCGCCGCGCCGCCCGCGCCTGCCGCGCCGGTGGACGACACCATCGACCTGTCCGGCCTGATCGGCCCCAGCGTCAATGGCACCTTGAAGGTCGGCAAGCTGGTGGTGCGTGGCCTGAAGGCGGATGAAGTGGCCGCCGTGGTCAAGCTGGACAAAGGCAAGCTGGAAATCTCCAGCCTGACCGCCGGCCTGTACGGCGGCAAGCTGGCGGGCGCGTTGTCGGTGGATGCGGCGCAAGGCAACCAGCTGGCCAGCAAGATGTCGCTGGCCGGTATCGCCATCGAACCGTTGTTGATGGACCTGGCCAACCGCAACGTGCTCAGCGGCACGGGCAGCCTGGCGCTGGACTTGAAGACGGCCGGCGCCAATGCTTACGCCATGAAGAGTGCGCTGGGCGGCACGATGCAGGTGCGCCTGCGCGATGGCGCGGTCAAGGGCATCAACCTGACCGAGACGCTACGCGAACTGAAGGCGGCGTTCAAGCCGGAATCGCAAGACGAAACCGTGCCCGCCGACACCAGCAAGCAAACCGAGTTTTCGGAAATGGACGCGGACCTGGCCTTCACCAAGGGCGTGGCGGCCGTCAAGCGCCTGAACATCGTGTCGCCGCTGCTGCGCGTGACGCAGGGCGATCCGGCCAACATCGACTTCGTCAAGAGCGAGCTGGACCTGGTGGCGCGTGCGCGCGTCGTCAACCCGGCGGCCAACCCCGAAGGCCAGGAACTGATCGACCTGAAAGACGTGACGATTCCCGTGCATATAAAGGGCCCGTTCGACAAGCCCACGTACACGCTGCTGTGGAAAGACGCCATCGGCGCCATCCTGAAGCGCAGCCTGGAAAACAAGCTGCGCGACGCCGTCACGGGCAAGAACGGCAATGGCGCGGCCGTGGACAAGGCCCTGAAAGGACTGCTAGGTAAATGAGCACCGATAGCTTTCAACCCATCGCGCAATGCGGCGTCACGGCCCAGCCGGCTGCCGCGGCCTATCACCGCCAATGGCTGATCGCCAACGATTCCGGCCAATGGCTGAATCGTGAGCTGTGCCCACGGCTGGCCGACGTTGCGGTGGAATTGCGCCTGGGCTACCTGGTGTTGAAAGCGCCGGGCATGCTGCGCATGGACATCCCGCTGGACGTTATCGAAGACGACGACAGCGTCCGCTACAGCATGAAGGTGGGCGACCAGACCATCGATGTGATCGACGAAGGGGAACTGGCCGCGGCCTGGATCTCGAACTTCGTGCAGGTGCCCTGCCGGATCATGAAGGTGCACCCCGACACGCCCGTGGCCTCCTGGCCGGACTGAAGGGCAGTGCCCTTACTGACGCCGCTTGAACTCGAACGCGGCATGGGCCAGCAGGCCCGCCACCAGGCCCCAGAAGGCCGACCCAATACCCCAGAAACTGAAGCCCGACGCCGTTGCCAGCAAGGTGATGAGCGCGGCTTCGCGTCGTTGCGGGTTGACCATGGCGGCCGACATGCCGCCCATGATCGTGCCCAACAGCGCCAAGCCCGCCAACGCGGCCAGCAGGGCGGCGGGCAGGGCCTGGAAGAACACGGCTACCGCGCCCGCCACGACGCTCAGGCCCACATAGCCCAAGCCGTAGGTGGCGGCGGCGATGTAGCGCTTGGAAGGGTCGTGATGCGCTTCGGGGCCGGTGCAGATGGCGGCGCTGATCGCGCCCATGGTGACGCTGTGCGCGCCAAACGGCGCGGCCAGCAGGCCCAGAAAGCCCGTGGCGGCCACGATGCGCGAGGCTGGTGGCCGATAGCCCGCCGCTTGCAGAATCGCCAAGCCGGGCAGGTTCTGCGATGCCATGGCCACGACGAACAGCGGAATGCCCAGGCTGACGGCGGCCTGGGCGCTGAACTCCGGCGTGGTCCAGACGAACTGCGTCAGGCTCCAGTCCAGCAGGTCCAGCCGAATCATGTCCAGCGCGAAGGCCAGCGCAATGGCAACGATCATCACCAGCAGCACCGCATAGCGCGGCGCCCAGCGTCGGCACAACAGGTACGTGGCGCACATGGCCAGCACCAGGCCGGGCTGGTTGGCAACGTTGCTGAAGATGCCCATGCCGAAGTTAAGCAGCACGCCGGCCAGCATGGCGGCGGCGATTTCACCGGGAATGCGGCGCAGGATGGGGTCGATCCAGCCGAACAGGCCACAGGCCAGCGTCAGGCCGGCCGCCAGGATGTAGGCGCCGATGGCTTCATTGAACGGCACGCCCACCAGCGCGGTCACCAGCAGCGCCGCGCCGGGCGTGGACCACGCCATCACGATGGGCAGGCCGGTGCGCAGGCTGTAGAACGCGCCGCCAAATCCGAATGCCAGGCTTAGTGAACCGATCCACGACCCGATGCGCGCGGCGTCCAGCCCGGCTGCGTGGCCCGCTTGCACCATCAGCACGGCGGTGCCGCCGAAGCTGACCAGCACCGCGACCACGCCGGCGGCAATCGCCGATGCCGAGACATCGCGGCGGGCTTGGTGGGAACCAGGGGGAAGGGGAATGCCGTGTTGCGTGGCGTCGCTCATGCGGCACCGGTCAGGCGGCGGTACTTGGCCATGAGCTGCTCTTGGCCTTCGTTCCACTGAGGGTGCAGTTCAATGCACTCTACCGGGCACACCACCTTGCACTGCGGTTCGTCGTGATGGCCGACGCACTCGGTGCATTTGTCGGGGTCGATGACGTAATAGTCATCACCCATGGAGATCGCGTCGTTCGGGCACTGGGGCTCGCAAACGTCGCAATTGATGCATTCTTCGGTGATGAGCAAGGCCATGGTGGGCAACGGTGTAAAGCCGGGGGCGGCTGCCATTGTACTGCCGGCCCGCCCAGCGCAAGAAGGGCGCGAATCGCGCCCTTCGGGATGGTGCCGTGCCGGTGGATCAGCCCGGCCAGGATTGCTCGCGGCGTTCCTTGGCCTTTTCCTGCAACCAGCGTTCCACGGACGGGAACACAAACTTGCTGACGTCGCCGCCCAGCTGGGCGATTTCGCGCACGATGGTGCCCGAGATGAATTGATATTGGTCCGACGGCGTCATGAACAGGGTTTCGACGTCGGGCAGCAGGTGGCGGTTCATGCCGGCCATCTGGAATTCGTATTCGAAGTCGGACACGGCGCGCAGGCCGCGCACGATGACGCGCCCGTTCTGGTCGCGCACAAAGTCCTTCAGCAGGCCGCCAAAGCTTTGCACTTCCACGTTGGGATAGTGGCCCAGCACTTCGCGCGCGATTTCAACGCGTTCGTCGATGCTGAAGAAAGGCTTCTTGTTGCGGCTGTGGGCGATGCCCACCACGACCTTGTCGAAAAGCGTGGCCGCACGGCGGACCAGGTCTTCGTGGCCCCGGGTCAGCGGGTCGAAAGTGCCGGGATATACAGCGATGATCATGCGAGCTCCGTACCGTTATTAGTGGTGTACACCATCCTCCGAAGCTCGGATTATTGATCTATTTCCGCAATGCAGCAAATTCCAGCAGATGGTAGTGGACCGCGCCTGCCTTGTCCTGCCGCAAGATCTGGAAACCTTCGGGAGCTTCGATGGCCGTTTCCGCCTCGACGTAGACGAGTCCGTGCGGGCTCAGGATACCGGGCAGAATCGGCCAAAGGCGCGGCAGCCAACCCTGTCCGAAGGGCGGATCCAATAGGATGAGGTCAAAGCGGGACGCATCCATCCGTTCGGCTACCTGCATGGCGTCGCCCACGTGGATGCGTATCATGTCGGCTTTGAGCTTGTCGCGCAGTGTCCGCAGCGCGGACGCGGCGGTCTTGTCCCGCTCGACCATCTGCACATGCGCCACGCCGCGAGAGGCCGCCTCGAAGCCCAGGGCGCCGCTGCCGGCGAACAGGTCCAACACCTGCTTGTCGGCGAACTCGCCGGCCCAAAGATGATTCAACCAGTTGAACAGCGTTTCGCGAACCCGGTCGGGCGTGGGGCGCAGCGTCTCCACGTCGGGAACGGCGATGGGGGTGCGCCTGTATTGGCCCCCGACGATACGAATATACTTGTGACCCATGTTTAGCCGCTTCTTCAAGAAAAAAACCCCTCCGCCCGCCGCGCCGGCCCAGCCCGCGCCGCCGCCTGAGGTCGTGGACGCCCCGGTTGCGCCCACGGAACCCGTTGCCGCGCCCGTCAGCCCGGCGCCCGTGAGCCCGGCGCCCGTGAGCCCGGCGCCCGTCAGCCCGGCGCCCGCGCCGATTCCCGCTCCGGGTACCGCGCCTGCGCCTGCCGCGCCTGCACCTGCCGCGCCTGCGCCTGCCGCGCCGTCGCCGCAGATTACGCCCCCGGTATCGCCCGCAGCGCCTACGGTGGCAACGCCGGCCGTCCCGAGCGCGCCGGTTGTCTCGTCTACACCGGCTACACCGCCCGCGCCCGCCGCCGAATCCGTGCGTGCACCGTTGCCGATGTCGGCGCCGACGGTATCGTCCGCGCCTGCACCGGCTGCCGCGCCTCAGACCCCTTCGGCATTCGCGCCTGCGCCCGCAACGGTGCCAGCCGCCGCACCAGCACCAGCACCAGCCCCGGCACCGGTACCAGCAGCAGCACCAGCCGCCGCGCCAGCGCCGGTTGTGCCGCCCGCGCCGATCGTAACGCCTGCACCGGCGCCCGTGTCGACGCCGACGAAAATGCCACCAATGCTCTGCCCCGTGCGCG
>NZ_LBHW02000082.1:0-9311 GCF_001005835.2 Achromobacter sp. LC458 | reverse complement strand
GTGCCCGCCGCCGCGTCCGTTGCAGCGCAGCAGGCCAGTATGCCCGCGTTTGTACGAAGCAAGATCATCGAGTGGCCCCTTCGAGGAGAAGACCATGGACTGGTTCGTTTCTACGCTTAAGGCTTATCCGGAAATCGCCATTTTCCTGGCACTGGGTATCGGTTACTGGATCGGGGGAAAGAGCTTCAAGGGATTCAGCCTTGGGGCAGTGACCGCGACCTTGCTGGTCGCCATCGTCATCGGCATCCTGGGTGTGAAGATCTCGCCCAACGTCAAATCCGTGTTCTTCCTGATGTTCCTGTTCGCGGTCGGCTACGGGGTTGGCCCGCAGTTTGTGCGGGGGATCGCCAAGGACGGGCTGCCGCAGGCGATCTTTGCCGTGGTCATGGCGCTGCTTTCCCTAGGCGCCGCGGCCGTCGCCGCGATCATTGCCGGGTATGACCTGGGCTCGGCGGCCGGCTTGCTGGCCGGCTCGCAAACCATCTCGGCATCGATGGGGCTGGCCACCGACGCAATCAACCGCCTGGGCCGGTCGCCGGAAGAAACCCAGGCCTTGCTGGACGCCATGCCCATCGCCTACGCGGTGACCTACATTTTCGGCACGGTGGGCTCGGCCATCATCCTGGCGCAGATCGGCCCGAAGCTGTTGGGCATCGATCTGGTGGCGGCCTGTAAGGAATACGAAAAAATGCTGGGCGCGGGCGAGGCCGCGCAAGGCGCCACCGAATGGCACGAATTCGAGATGCGGGCCTATTCCGTGGCGCCCGAAAGCCCATTCATCGGCAAATCAGTCGGCGAACTTGAAGCCGGCACCCGGGAAGGCGTGCGCGCGTTCATCGAACGCATACGGCGTGACGGCGACATCATGGAAGTGGACCAGGCCACGCTTATCCAGGCGGGCGACGTGGTGGTCATCGGCGGCAAGCGCGATCAGATGATTCTGCGGCTGGGCCCCAGCGGGCGCGAAGTCGAAGACCCCGAGCTGCTCAACATCAAGACCGAAGGCGTGGATATTTACGTCTCGAACAAAAAGGTAGATGGCAAACGGCTGGAGGAATTGGCCCGGTGGCCGGGCGCGCGCGGCGTGTTTCTTAAAAAGATCCGGCGCGGCCCCACCGAAACGCAGATTCCCGTGTTGCCCAAAACGCAGCTCTACCGGGGCGACGTCATTACCGTGGTCGGGCGCACGCAAGACATCAATATCACCGCGAAAGAATTGGGCTATGTGGATCGGCCCACGACAGTGACCGATGTGGCGTTCGTATCGCTGGCCATTACCGCCGGCGCGCTGATCGGCGCGATCGTGATCAATGTGGGCGGCATCCCGCTGACGCTGTCCACGGCGGGTGGCGCATTGATCGCGGGCATTGTGTTCGGCTGGTTTCGCGCCATTCATCCCACCTTTGGACGCATCCCCGAGCCCACGCTGTGGTTCATGAATTCGGTGGGGCTGAACGTGTTCATTGCCGTGGTCGGCATATCCGCCGGGCCGGGTTTTGTGGCGGGCCTGCAGAAACTGGGCATCAGCCTGTTCCTGTGGGGCATTTTCGCCACGGCCGTACCGCTGGTCGTCGGCATGTTGTTGGCCAAATTTGTGTTTCGCTTTCATCCGGCGCTGATCCTGGGCATCTGCGCCGGCGCGCGCACCACCACCGCCGCGCTCGGCATGGTGTGCGAAGCCGCCAAGAGCCAAGTCCCGGGGCTGGGCTATACGGTCACCTACGCGGTCGGCAACACCTTGCTGACCATCTGGGGAATGATCGTGATCATGCTGCTTTCCTGAGAAAGCCGCCCATCCAGACGCCCGCCTCTATCTCCGTCTTCTTTCGTTTTCTCCGTATTTGCGGGGCGCTTTGCGCCTTGCAACGCCAGGGGTACACCATGATGAACCGTCAAACCAACGGCAGCGATCTGGACCATCTGTTTTCGAATTCGGCCGCGCGCATGGATCGGTGGCGCGACATGAACGCCAAGGCGCAGGCCTGGGCGGCGCAAGCGCGTGGCGGCAACGGGCGCAGCGCGGCCACCGCCGTGCAAGAGGCCCTGGCCGCGCTGCGCCCGATGGAAACCTATTTTGCCTATCCCGGCGCGCAGCTGCTGCGTGCACTGGACGAGCGCCTGGCCGAGGGCGACGCCATGGGCGCGGCGCGCCTCATACTGCGCATGAGCAATGCGATGCTGTCGGGCAGCTACCGCTACGACGCCGGCGAATGGAACGTGGCCGAGGACGCCTCGTACGACGCGCCCGACCGCCTGCCCGCGGGCTTGGGCGAGAACGGCGGGCGTCAACCCTATTTCGAAACCCTGTTCGTCACGCCGATGTCGGCTTCGCGCACGGCAGCCATTTGCCAGGAGATCCGTCAGTTTCGTCGACCCGACGATGGCTTGATCTATGAGCCCGTTTTAGTCGGCAGCGTGGAAGACGCCCTGCTTGCCACGATCATGAACGGCAAGATCGAAGCCGTGGTGATCTACGAGGGAGTGCCTTTTGCATCCACCCACGAGGCCCCGCTGCTGCGCGATTTTCTGTCGGCCTACCAGCATCTGGATACGCAGCCGGACGACACGCGGCAAGCGGGCGTCAAGCTGGCCCGCTTCATCGCCAACATCCGGCCCGAGCTGGATATCTACCTGCTGACGGATCGCAAGGTCGAACAACTGGCCGGCGACCCGGCCGCCGCCTGCATCCGCCGGGTGTTCTATGAGGCCGAAGAGCCCATGGAAGTGCACCTGAACATTCTGGAAGGCGTGCGCGACCGCCAGGCCACCCCGCATTTCGACAACCTGAAACGCTATGCGAACCGCCCCATCAGCACGTTCCACGCCCTGCCCATCGCGCGTGGCAAGTCCATCATCAAATCCAACTGGATCCGCGACTTTGGCGAGTTCTACGGGCTGAACCTGTTCCTGGCCGAAACCTCCGCGACCACCGGGGGGTTGGACAGCATGCTTGAGCCCACGGGCAACATCAAGGTGGCGCAGGAGAAGTTCGCGCGCGCCGTGGGCGCCGACCACGTCTACTTCGTGACCAACGGCACGTCGACCTCCAACAAGATGGTTTATCAGGCGGTGACCAAGCCGGGCGACATCGTCATCGTGGACCGCAACTGCCACAAGTCGCACCACTACGGCATGGTGCTGTCCGGCGCGCAACCGCTGTACGTCGAAGCCTTTCCCATGACGGAATATTCGATGTATGGGGCGGTGCCGCTACGCACCATCAAACAGGCCTTGCTGGACCTGAAGGCCGAAGGGCGGCTGGACAAGGTCGCCATGGTGACGCTGACCAATTGCACGTTCGACGGGCACATCTACAACACGCGCCGGGTCATGGCCGAATGCCTGGCCATCAAGCCCGACCTGATCTTTTTGTGGGACGAAGCCTGGTTCGGCTTTGCCCGGTGGTCGCCCTTTCTGCGCCCGCGCACGGCCATGGGCGCGGCGGCCGCCTTGCAACAATGGCGCGACGAACCGGCCGCCACGGCCGCCTGGCAGGCGCAGGTGCGAGAGTTGGGCGACGAGCTGGACCCGAAGGACCCGCGCCTGTTGGAGCGTGAGCTGGTGCCTAACCCCGAAACCATGCGGATACGCGTGTACGAAACGGATTCGGTACACAAATCGATGTCCAGCCTGCGGCAAGGGTCCATCGTGGCGGTTCGCGACGAAGACTACGAACATCACATTTCCGCGTTTCACGAAGCCGTGTTCATCCATGCCTCGACGTCGCCGAATGCGCAGATCATTGCGTCGCTGGACGTGGCCCGCCGCCAGATGGAGCTGGAAGGCTATGAACTGGTGATGCGCGCGATCGAAGTCGCGTTGGCCATCCGCCGCGAAGTCGCGAGCCACCCGCTGATTTCCCGATACTTCAGCGTGCTGGGCGCCGACAAAATGATTCCGGACGGATTCCGCGCATCCGGCTTTGTCGACTACCTGCAACCCGGGGCCAACTGGCTGACCGCCGTGAAAGCGCTGAAGGATGACGAGTTCTGCCTGGACCCGACCCGGCTCACGCTGGTGTGCGGCACGGCGGGATTCGACGGCACGGCGTTCAAGAATCTGCTGGCGTCCAAATACAACATCCAATTGAACAAGACGTCGCGCAACAGCGTGCTGCTGCAAAGCAATATCAACAACACCCGCAGTGATGTCGCCGCGCTGATCAAGGTGCTGCTTGAAATTTCAGAGGCCGTCGACGCCCGCCTCAGCGCCGACAACGGTGCGGGCAGGCCGGAGTTCGACGCCAGGGTCAAAGCGCTGATGCATGATGTTCCCAGCTTGCCCAATTTCAGCCGCTTCCACGATGGCTATCGCGATAACCCCGCCAGCAGCACGGCGGAAGGCGACATGCGCACCGCGTTTTTTGCTGCGTACGACGAAGCGGAATGCGAGTACCTGCCCTTGACCAGCCCCACCCTGGACGACCGGCTGGCCAATGGCCCGGAGCTGGTATCCGCGAACTTCGTCATCCCGTATCCGCCGGGGTTTCCCATCATGGTGCCCGGCCAGGTCATCGATTCAGACACCATCGAATTCATGCGCAAGCTGGATGTGAAGGAGATCCACGGCTATCACGCGGCGCGGGGTATCAAACTGATCCGCCTGTCCGCCATCAAGCCGCGCACCGGCGGGGGCCAGCGTTAAGCCCGTGACCGCGGCAGTCGCAACCGGGCGCTGCCTTGCGCCCGCTTGCGGCTGGGCGAACGGCCTCAGTTCGCCAGCTTGATGGCTCCGCTGTCCAGCACCTTCTGCCACTTGGCGCTGTCGGTTGCAATGAACTGCTGCAAGTCCGCGCGCGAGCCGCCCGCCGCGATCATGCCCGCGTTCTCGACCGCGCTCTTGAACGCCGCGGACTGCACGGTTTGCTGCAAAGCGGCGTTCAACTGGTCCAGCACCGCCTTGTCGATCCCGGGCGACGCGGCCACCGAAAACCACTGGCTGGCTTCGTATCCCGCAAAGCCGGATTCCGCCACAGTGGGCACGTCGGGCAAGGCGTCGAGCCGCGCGCGCGTGGTCACGGCATAGGCCTTGAGCGTGCCGGCCTTGATCTGCGGCAATACCGGCGACGACCCCAGGATGGCCAGCGGAATCTGGCCGCCCGCCACATCCGACACGGCCTGCCCGCCACCCTTGTACGGCACATGCACGATGTGCGTGCCCGCGGTTTGATTCAGCAATTCGCCCGCCAGATGTTGCGAGGTGCCGTTGCCGGAACTGCCGTAGCTCCAGTTTTCAGGATGCCGGCGCGCATCGGCCAGCACGTCGGCCAATCCGGGCAAGGCGTGCTGCGCCGGCCCGACGACCACCATCGGCCCCTGCGCCATCAACATCACGGGCGCCAGTTCCTTGCCGATGGCCGGCTGCGGCGTGGGATAGATCAGCGGGCCAGGCACGGTAATCAGATAGCCGTCCCCGGGCTTGCTTCGGGCCACCATCTGAAGCGCGATGGCGCCGGACGCGCCGGGTTTGTTCTCGACCACGACCGTCAGGCCCGTACGCTGCGCCAGGTCTTGCGCGGCCACCCGCGTCAGCACGTCGGCGGTGCCGCCGGGAACGAAGCCCACAATCCAGTTGATCTGTTTACCCGGCCAGGCCAGCGTGGCTTGAGCGGAAGCGGCCCCGGACAAGGCCACGGCGCAGGCCAGGCCCGCCCCCGCGATGGCGCGACGAGTGTAGGCGCGACGAGTGAAGGCGCGACGACTGATGAATTTCATGAGTTCCCCTTGTGCTTGGCGCCGTCTATCGCGGGCCGTTCATTCCCCGTCAGGCCGACCGGGGGTGGTGTTGGGGTGCTGCGCGCAAGACGCGTTGAAGGCTTGCACCATCTTGAGCATCGGGCCCAGCACCCAGGTATTGAAAATCAAGATATCGCTTTCTTCCTTGGGGTCTTGCTTCAGGTTGAACAGATACGGAGATTCCAGCTTGCCCTTGCCTTCGTTGACCTCGGGCTCCCAATAAAAGTGCAGCTTCCAGTCGCGCCATTTCACCGCGCGCAATTCGTTCTTGATGTAGAACAGAAAGCCTTGCCGCGCCGAGTCCGGGCGCGCGCCGGTAAAAAAATCGGTCTGGTCGATGCCGTCGATGGGCCGGTCGGTGGGCACGGTGGCCCCGCCGATGTGCGACAAGGTCGTGTACAGGTCCGTCACGTGCACGATCTCGTTCGACACTTGCCCCGGCTTGACCTTGCCCGGCCAGCGCATGATGAACGGCACGCGCAGGCTGCCTTCCATGGCGGTGTGATAGGTGCCGCTCCAGGGGCCGGCCGTGCCGCGATAGGGCCGACGATATTCCGGGCCGTTGTCGCTGCAAAAAATGAACACGGTGTTCTCGGCCAGGCCAAGCTGGTCGACCTCGTCCATGACCTGGCCCACGCGATGATCCATTTCCACCATGGAATCGGCGAAGTCGCCCGCGCCGGTACGCCCCGCAAAGTCCGGGTGCGGCAGCGTGGGAAAGTGCAGGTGCACCAGCGGCAGATACAAGAAGAACGGTCGGCCATCGCGTGCCTTGTCGCGCATGAAGGTCTGGGCGTGTTGCACCAGGTCCGCATCGATGCCGCGACGGCTGTCCAGGTCATACAGCTTCACATTGCTGGACGGCTGCCCGGCACGGCCTTCCATGATGTAGGGCAGCTCGGCCACGCTGGGATCGAAGCCGATGGATGACGTGAACTGGCTTTCGTCGGTAGTGCGCGGAATGCCGTACCAATGGTCAAAGCCGCGATCCGACGGGTAACGTCCCGGGATATCGCCCAAGTGCCATTTGCCGTAATGGGCGGTGGCGTAGCCTTGGCCGGACAGTTGTTGCGCCAGCGTGATTTCGTCGCGGGTCAGCCCCTGCGGCAGGCCCGGCGGCACCGATTGCAGGCAGCCGGTGCGGATCGGGTGGCGCCCGCTCATCAATGCGGAGCGCGTCGGCACGCAATCGCTTTCAACGTTGAAGTTGTGCAGCAGCAGCCCCTGGGTGGCCAGGCGGTCGATGTGGGGCGTGGGCGCGCCGCGCAATGCGCCGCCGCCGTAGCAACCCAGCTCGCCCCAGCCCAGGTTGTCGGCGACGATCAAAACGATGTTGGGGCGGTTTGGCATACGCGCGGCTCTCTATGGGTAGGGGTCTGGGGTATGTCCGGATTCTAGGGTCGGGCGCCGCGCGTAATATTCCAAAAAGTGTGTTCTGGAATTCCTGGCGTTCATGAATCTATCCCTGCGCGATATTGAGTATTTTCTGGCTGCGGTCGAGCACGGCCACCTGGAACGCGCGGCGGCGGCGTGCGGCGTCAGCCAACCGGCGCTGTCCAAGTCGTTGCGGCGGCTAGAGGCCGACACCGGCCTGACCCTGATGCAGCGGCACGGCCGCGGCCTGGCGCTTAGCTCCGAAGGCACGGTTTTTTTGCAACACGCCAAGCGGCTGTGGGCCGAGTACCGCGACGCGGTGCGCCACGCCATGGAACTGCGCGTGGGCGAAGCCGGCTTGCTGCGCATCGGCGCCACTGGCGCCACGGTGGACAGCGTGGTCATGCCTGTTCTCAAGCGCGTACTGCCGCGCCGGCCGGCGCTGCGCGTACAACTGGTGCAAGGCCTGTCGGACGATCTGAACGCGCAAGTGGAAAGCGGCAAGCTTGACCTTGCCGTGACCCCGATCTACGCCGACGGCCCGCCTACCCTGCACCACGAAATCATGGTTGAAGATCCGCTGTGCGTGGCGGCAGGCAGGCGCCATCCCCTGGCCGCGAAGGCCCGCGTCCCGCTGCGCGACCTGGCGGGCCAACGCTGGATCTTGCCGCGCCCGACGTCGGTCGCGCGGCAGATGCTGGACGCGCGTTTCGCGGAAGCCGGCTTGGCGTTGCCGGCAGCGGCGTTGGAAGTGGAACATTTCTCCGAAGGCTCGCTGAAGATATTGGCCGACGCCGAGCTGCTGGCCGTGCTGCCGCAAAGCGCGCTGGCCGCAAGCGCCGACGTGGTGGCGTTGCCGGTGTCGCTGGGGCCGCCGCTACGGCGCAGCATCGCCCTGATCTCCCGGCGCGGCACGACGTGGTCGCCGTTGATGGAAGAATTTCGCCAGGCGGTGCTGGCCGGGGGGTGATGTGGCGGCCGCCAAGCGGATGGACGGCGATATCGCTACAATCGCCCCGCCCCTTCCTTCCTCGCCTTCGGCCGCCCCGGCCGCATCGCTTAGCTCCCCGCCTCGAGAATTTCATGTTTCGGCAGTTGTTGGCCCTAGTCCTTGGGCCGCTACTCGGTCTGTTCGTTGTCTGTATCGGCAACGCGTTCATTTCCTCCCTGACCTCCCTGCGCCTGGACGCGGCCGGTGAATCGGCCACTGTCATCGGTCTGGTCTCGTCGTCGTACTTTATCGGGCTGACCTTGGGCGCGATCTTCAACGACCGCCTGATCGTGCGTATCGGCCACATCCGCGCCTACAGCAGCTTTGCGTCGCTGATTGCCGTCACCGTGTTGTTGCAGGGCCTGATCTACGGCCCCACCGCCTGGTTTGTGCTCCGCCTGATCAACGGCTGGGCCTGCGTGGGCGTGTTTTTGGTGGTGGAAAGCTGGTTGCTGCTGGCCGGCGACCCGAAGATGCGCGGCCGCCTGCTGGCGCTGTACATGATTGCGCTGTATGGCTCCGGCATGCTGGGGCAGGTGCAACTGGGCGCCATCACACAGCTGGGCGACATGGCGCCGTTCATGATCGCGGGCCTGCTGGCGTCCTTGTCCGTCATGCCGATGGTGATCATTCCGCGCATCTCGCCGTTGGTCGAACGCGTCGAACCGCTGATGCCGCAGCATCTGATCCGCATGACGCCCACCGGCGTGATGGGTTGCTTCGGCTCCGGCGTGGCGATTGCCGCCGTATACACGCTGCTGCCCCTGTACCTGCAACGCATCGGCCTGGACGTGGCCGACGTGGGCAAGATGATGGGCGCGGTGATCCTGGGCGCGATGGTGCTGCAATATCCCGTGGGCCGTTGGTCCGACCTGCGCGACCGCCAGGTGGTGCTGATCGCCCTGGCGGTGTTCTGCACCGTCCTGAGCCTGCTGATCCTGCTGCTGCCCGCCGGCTCGCCGCTGTTGATGGTGCTGCTGTTCTTGCTGGGCGGCGGCGTGTTCGCGATTTATCCGGTAGCCGTCAGCCACGCCGCCGACCGCGCGCCCGCCGACGCGCTGGTGCGCATGATCCAGGGCCTGCTGCTGATCAATTCCCTGGGCTCGGCCCTCAGCCCGCTGGCGATCTCACAAGTGATGGACAGGTTCGGCGCCGCCGGCCTGTTCTGGTGCTTTACCGCCCTGAACCTGGGCCTGCTGGCCTTCTTCGTG
>NZ_LBHW02000081.1:0-9776 GCF_001005835.2 Achromobacter sp. LC458 | reverse complement strand
GTGATGCCGCCCAGATGGCGGCGCAGCGCGCTCAGTTCAATGGGTTTGACCAGCCACGAATTCATGCCCGCGGCCATGCAACGCGCTTCTTCATCGCGCATCGCGTTGGCGGTGACGCCGATGATGGGCTGCGCAAAGCCGCGCGTGCGCAGTTCGCCCGTCAGCTCGTAGCCGTTCATTTTGGGCATGTTGACGTCGGTCAGCAGCACGTCGTAATACGCCATGTTCCACATGGACAGCGCTTCGGCGCCGTTGCCCGCCACCGTCACGGTGCAACCCAGCTGCTCGAGCTGATGGCGCAAGGTGGCTTGGTTGATAGGGTTGTCCTCGGCGACCAGCACGCGCAGGTTCAGGGGCTCCAGCGGCGCGTTGGCGGGGGATTCGGCCGGCACCGGCGGGTCGCCGCGCAACAAGCGCGAAATGCCGAAGCCGATGCTGTCCAGGTCGTGCCCGTCAACCTGCACCGGCATGCCCGTCGCGGATTCGCGCGGGTCGCCGGCCGACAGGAAATGGCCGATCCAGTTGGCGGGCGGCGCTTCCGAGTCGCCCAGGATGTCGAGCAGCACGTCGTCGGCCTCGCCGGGGCCCAAAGGCGTCGACGCGGGCTGGGCGGCCGCGCCCCAGCGGGTCAGCCATTGGCAGACGTTGTCGCTTAGTTCGCGATGCGGGCTGCGCACCACGACGCGGATGCCGTGCAGGTCGGGTTCGTCGATGGGTGGGCCGTCGGCCGGCTGTAGGGCCAGGTCCAGCGAGAAGCTGCTGCCCAGGCCCAGTTCGCTGGTCAGGCGGATATCGCTGTCCATCAGCTTGGCCAGGCGCGCACAGATTGACAGCCCGATGCCCGCGCCGCGCACGGTGTGGCTGGCGCTGTCGATCTGGTAGAAGGGGCTGAAAAGCTGGGCCTGGTCTTCCTTGTCGATGCCGATGCCGGTGTCCACCACTTGCAGCGTCAGCACTTGTGCGCCGTCGGCACGCTCGGCGCCGCGCAGGCGCACGATGACATGGCCTGATTCGGTGAATTTGATGGCGTTGCTGAGCAGGTTGCTGAGGATCTGCCGGATGCGCACCGGGTCGCCGGTGACCCAGGGCGCCACCGAATCGTCCACGCTGGCAAACAGCAGCAGCCCTTTCTGGCGGGCCAGTGCCGCAAATGACCGGGTGCAGCTTTCCACCAGTTCACGCGGGCGGAACAGGGTGGATTCCAGCGCCAACTGGCCGGATTCGATCTTGGTGATGTCCAGGATGTCGCTGATCAGCTGCAACAGGATCACCGACGAATTCTGGATGCGCTCAAGGTGCTGGCGCTGCTCGGCGTTCAGCTCGGTCATGCCCATCAGTTCCAACGTACCCAGCACGCCATACAGCGGCGTGCGGATCTCGTGGCTCATGGTGGCAAGAAAGGTGGATTTGGCTTCGCTGGCCTTGTCGGCGTCGCGTTTGGCCTGCGCCAGCGCGCGTTCGATTTCCGCTCGCGCGCTGATGTCCGCAAAGGCGCACAGCACCACGTCCTGCTTTTTGTAGCGCGTGGGCGAATAGGCCACGTACAGCGGCCGGCCGTCGTCGGCGTGAAAGGTTTCGATATTGCCGGGCTGGGACGCGTTGAGCACCTGGTCCAGCAAGGGGCGGGCGGCGGGCGAATCGCGCAGGCCCTGGCCGGTGGCCGCGCCCAGCCATTCCAGCGCCAGGCTGTTGGCGAACAGCACGTCGCCATTGGCGCGCGCCAGCACGCATAGGGCGATGGGCGCCGTCTGGATCAGCGTGCGGTTGAATTCCTCGCTTTCGGCGATGTCGCGGTGGGCGCTTTGCGCCGGCTCGATCACGCGCCGCGTGTACCAGCGCTGATAACCGATGCCGCCCGCCAGGCTCAACAGCAACATCAGCGCGGCGCTGACGGGCAGCCACAGGTTGTCTTCGAAGAAATTGCGGTAGGTGACGCGGTAGCGCGCCGTCCAGATGCCGGTCGGGTCCGACACTTGCAGGATCAGCCCGCCCGCCGTGGCGCGCAGGCCGCTGTGCTCGACGTTGGGCACCGGGCCGTCGCCGATCATCAGGCCGATGTCCCGATGCGACAGCCAGAAACCGTCGTATTGGATAGACGGCAGCGCGCGATCGTAGATGTTGATGCGGCGGCGGCTGAACAGGGTGGCCACATACAGGTCGGGCTCCCCGCCCGCGCGGTTGGCCCAGGCCGAACCGGTCAGCCCCGCCGGCATGGTGCCCACCATGCGATCAGGCAGCCCGGCCGGCGGAAACCAGCGAATTTCGGCGTGTGCCGTGCCCACGCCGGAGGCCGGCGCGTTCAAGGTTGCGGATGCCTCGTCGTCCCCGCCCTTGGCAAGCTGCGTGCGGACGGCGTCGTTGACCAGCAGCAGGGTGTCTTCGACCAGCGGTTCGCCGTAGCCCGGCTTGACGTTGATGGCGGGCACGGCGACGCCCACGCTGTCGGTGCGGTTGACGAGAAACGCCGCGGCGGCCGGAAAGTACGAGTTGGCCCAGAACGTGCTGTAGAAGTCCGCGAAGTAGCCCGCCGCCGCGGGCACGGGGCTGTCGGCCACCGGGCATTCGGCGGGATAGGCGCAAAACAGCGAAAAGGGCATGGCGACCAGCGCGTGCTGGCCGCGATAGACGCGCATGCCCGGTCGGGTGGAATCCAGGGGTGTGGACAACTCGGTGTTGTCGACCGGCGGCCGGCCATCCAGCCGTTGGCTTTCTTTGCTGAACTGCTTCAGGAACAGCTCTTGTTCGTGGATGTAGCCCACCAGCACGGCGAAATCCATCAAGAGGCGGTCTTCTTCCTGCTTGATGATGCGCTGGGCGCCCCACAGCAGGGCGCCGATCAAGATAAGGGCAATGGGCAGGATGCCGAACAGCGCGATATTCAGCCGTCGTGAAGTGCGTGCAATCCTGCTAAACGGCGTTTCCTGCATACGCGGGTAAGAGTCCTAAAGCGGGTGAGTGGCATACGGCCTGGGCTCGTCCGCCAGCAGATCGGTGAAGTCATGGGCGTTGACGGCGGCGGATATCAGGAAGCCTTGGGCGAAATCACAGCCGATTTCGCGTAAAAACTCCAGGTCTTTCGTGCTTTCGACGCCTTCGGCGGTGACTTGCAGGCCTAATTGGCGGCCCAATTGCACCGAAGAGAGCAAGGCGGCGGCCCGCACATGGTCTTGTGCGGCGCCGTTGACAAAGGCGCGGTCGATCTTCAGTTCGGTGAACGGCGTGGAAATCAAGGTGTACATCGAGTTGTAGCCTTTGCCGAAGTCATCCTGCGCCAGGCCGAAACCCTTCAGGCGCAACCGGCTGGCGCCCATATAGTAGTGGCCCGGGATCGAGGTGGTTTCGTCTTCCAGCAGTTCGAACGTCACGTCTTCGAACGGCACACCCCGATCCGCGACCAGATTGTAAAGCTGGTCGGGCAAGTCCGGTTCGTCCAGCAGCCGGGTAGGCAAATTGACGGAAACCGGCATCCGGAAGCCCTGGTCTCGCCATCCGATATAGGCCGTCAAGGCGTCGTCCAGCATCCGGATAAGCAGGGCGTGGGCCAGGCCGTGATGCCGCACCGCGCCCAGGAATGACGCGGGCAGCATGAAGCCGAATTCCTGGTGATGCCATCGGGCCAGCGCCTCGGCGCCGACGATGTTGCCGGTGGCCAGCGCTTTCTTGGGCTGGAACCACGCCTGGATCTGGCCGGCAGCCAAGGCCTTTTCCAGCGTGCGCCGGTCGAATAGCGGGGCGGGTGGCGCGCACAGCGTAGGCGACGCTACGCCGCCCTGTTGCGGGTTGCGCAGCCGCTTGGCCAAGGCCAGCGCGTGTTCGCGCGTGACGGGCTTGGTATAGGCGGCAATCACCGACAGGCCCTTTTCCTTGGCCATGAGGCTGACGCTATTCATGATGCGGCGCGAGCAGGCGGTGGTGATGGCCAGCATCGGGTTGCATTGCAGGCGAGCCAGCTCATGGATGAACTGCACGCCATCCATGCCGGGCATGTTCAGGTCCATCAACACCAACTGGTAAGAATGCGTCCGAAATTTCTCCAGGGCCTCTTGCGCCGAATTCGCCATGTCCACATGGTCGAAGCCGGCCTCAAGGAACAGGCCACGCATTTGCGCGCATTGGAAAGCATGGTCGTCCAGGACCAAGACCTTGTACACGGATAACATCGTCAACTCCGGAGTTCTTTAACCGATTGCAGCGTTTGGCGCAGGACCGTCAGCGGCAGCGGCTTGACCAGCAGGCTGGTCATGCCGGCATTGATGCCGCGACGCTGCTCGTCGGGAAACGCGTTGGCCGTGACCCCAAGCACGGGCTTGTCAAAGCCGCGCTTGCGCAGAATGCGGGTTAGCTCGTAGCCGTCGACCAGCGGCATGTTCAGGTCGGTCAGGACGGCGTCAAACGTCATCAGGTCGGGCAGGTTCAGCGCTTCCTGGCCGTTGCCGGCCAGCACCACCGTGCAGCCCATGTGTTCAAGTTGTTCGCGCAGGATCAATTGGCTGATGGGGTTGTCTTCCGTGACCAGTACCCGCAGGCCCAGGACTTCAAGCGGCGCCTTGGGGTCGAAAGCGGTGCTGCGCGCCGCGCCGCCTTGCGCCAGACGCACCGCATGGTTGAAGCTGCCCAGGCTGTAGGCGCTGGCGAACCAGTTGCGGTGGCTGTCTTCCACGCGAGGGCGCAGGCCGGGCGGATGCAAAATGACCTGCGGCCCGATCCAGTTACCGATCTTTTGCGCGTGCGGCCACGCTTGCACCAGCACTGCCGGCTCGCCCGACGTGACGCCGCCGGCGGGGTAGGGCAGGCCGACCGCGCCCCAGCGGCGCAGCCAGTCGCACAGGTTATGAACGATTTCGGGTACGGCGCCCTGGACGTAGACCAGCGTGCCCGCGAGCTCGAGCGAGGGCGCGTCCAGCGCCTCGGGTGCAAGCGGCAGCCGGATTTCAAAGGTGATGCTGGTGCCCAGGCCGGGTTCGCTGACGGCGTTAAGGCGGCCGTTCATCATGTCCGACAGGCTGCGGCAGATGGACAGGCCCAGCCCCGTGCCCGGCAACGTGACGCAGTTGTCGGCGTCCACCTGGTAGTAGGGTTCGAACAGCCGCGCCTGGTGTTCGGGGGCGATGCCCGCGCCGGTGTCGGCGATCTGAAAGCACAGGTCGACGCTGTCGCGGGTGCGGCTGTTGACCTTCAGGCGCAGGACGATTTGCCCGGAATCCGTGAACTTGATCGCATTATTGGCAAGATTGTCGAGAATCTGGCGGATGCGCGTGGCATCGCCGATGACGGCGGCGGGGGTGTCCGGGTCGGCCACGGCATAGCTGCGCACGCCCTTGGCATGCGCGCGCGCCGCGAAGCTGGCCACGACGTTGTTCAAGAGTTCAACGGGGGAAAAAGGCGCGCGTTCCAGCACAGTGTGGCCAGCCTCGATGCGGGAAAGGTCCAGCGTGTCGTTGATGGTGCGCAGCAGCGTGGCCGACGATTGCTGGATGGTTTCCAGGTACTGCGCCTGCTGGCCGCTGACGCGAGTCAATGAAAACAGTTCCAGCGTGCCAAGAATGCCGTAGAGCGGGGTGCGGATTTCGTGGCTCATCGTGGTCAGGAAGACCGTCTTGGCCTGGTTCGCGGCTTCGGCGTCGCGCTTGGCTTGCAGCAAGGAATGTTCAATGCGCTTTAACGCAGAAATGTCGCTGATGCCGCACAGCACCACCGCTTCGCCCCGGTACGTGGTGGGCGCAAAGCTGAGATAGGCGGTGCGGCCATCGTTCAGCCGATGTTCGCGGCCGGCTTCATCGCCCTGCGCGGACAGGATTTCGGTGCGCCAGCCCGGTGTGCCCTGGAACCAGCGGCGCGCCATGTCGTTGGACAACACCACCGCGCGATCCGAACGCCGCAGCAGGCATAGCCCCACCGGCGCCACTTCGATCAGCTTGCGGTTAAGCGACACGCTATCGGCCAGGGCTTCGTATTGGCGCAACGCGGGCAGCACCAGGCGCCGGCGGATATAGCGCACGCGCAGGATCACGGTAATGATCAGCAGCAGCGAGGCAATGGCCGCCGTCTGAAAGGCTATCGCGTTGTCGCGCAGCACGTGGCGCATGGGGGCGTAATAAACCAGGCGCCACCCGTCATCGCCCACGGATTTGCTCAGCACCAGGTATTCGGGCAGCCAGCCCTGGCCTTGCAGGCCGAAGGCATCTTCGCGGGTGGTATGCGGCAAGGCCTGGCTGGTGGCGCCCGCGCCGGCACTGCGCAGCACCGGCCGGCTCAGTTCGTCGAACAGCACGTAGTCGCCCGCGCCGATGCGCGGCGCGTTCACGGCCGAATCCACGCCATGGACTTCCAGGCCGATCCAGGCGGCCTCGGGGTGTACCGCATCAAGCGGCGTGAACAGGAACAGGCGCTTGACCGTGTCCTGCGGCGGATGCAGCCAGACGATGGGCGGCAGGCCGTTGGTGGGCGCACGGGTCTGCACGTCGGCCAGCGTCAGCGCCAGCCACTGCTGGATGGACGCGGGAATGGCCGGCGTGCCCGGCTGGTCGTGCGAGGCGATGGGCACCGTGCTGGCGTGGCGCACCGCGCTGTAGACGATGCGCGTGTTGGCCTGTGCCACGCGGCGCAGGTCGCGCGGGGTCAGGACCAGCGCCCAATCGTAGGCGTCCGGGCCTTCTTGAAGCGGCAGCACTTCGATTTGCCCCGTCTTGCCGAAATGCGACGGGGTCTTGCTGATGGGTTCTTGGTTGGTGTTGCGCACCGCCGACGCGGATATCGAGCGCAGCAGGGATTCGCGCTGGTCGAAAAAATGCTGGGCTTCGTAGGCGGCGGCGTTCATGTGGCGCCGGTAGTTGGACACCACGTTGCTGAACGCCCAGTACAGGTACAGGGTAGCGCCCGCCGCGATACAGACGAGCAGCGCCACTGCAAGAAAGTGCAGTAACAGCGAGGCGGCGCGCGGCGCGGCAAGGGGTTCTAGGGCGGGAGCGCCATGGTCTTCTACCAGCATTTGACGCATGGTAGAAACACCTGCTTACCCAGTGAATAAGAAGAATCTCAAAGTGGGGGGCGCAAAAAAAAGGGAAGAAAGGGGGAAGAAAAGGGCCCAAGCAAAAGGCCCTTTGGTATGCGCCGCGCAATCCCGGAATTTGAGAAATTTCTTGTTCTTTTACCCGGCAGCGTTGGGCACTATCTGTGGGATTCCGACTTCGCCAAGAAGCTGCCTACCGGCGCATTTTCACACCGGCGGCATGCCTCAGCACGGCGCTTAGACGTTAATCGAGAACAGCATGATATTGACCCGGCTCTGCCCCCCCGCGCACCCCATCGTTCGGGTCTTGCCATGAAAGACGACGCCCGTTCCTGGGCTCTGTCCGAAGAGTCCGTCGTGCTGCGCTTCCAGCCTGTGTTCACGGCACAGGGGCAAGTCCACGAATACGCAGTGATGGGCCGTTGCCGGCCGTCACCGTGGAGCAGCCTGAACCCCGTGGGCCTGGGCGCCAGCCTGATGGCCGGCGTGGCGTTCTTCAAGAAATTCAAAACCCCAATCGAATTGTCATTCGAACACGCGCTTGATGTGCGTGGCCATGGCGATCTGGCCGAGCGCCTGTGCTCCGAGTTGGGCATTGGCGTGCTGGAAAACGCCATCTGGGTCAACAAGTACGCGCGCTACGACGATGCCGCGCCCCTCTTGATGCCGGCAAAGCGCATCACCTTCACCCTGCCATTGACGGACCGCCTGTCGGACCACGCCGATGTGCTGTCGCGGTATCCGGAATTCCAGGCGCGGTTGCGCGCGCGATTGCTTCCCGCCGTATTGCGCGGCAAGGACACCGGCCATGGCGCCTTGCGCGCCGACGGCCTGCATGTGCAGGTGCCGCTGGGCCTGTCCGAAAACCGCACCTTGCAGGGCCGCTTCTTCACCCTGATGGAGCGCGCCTGGTGCGCCAACCTGCAAGTGGTGGCCGGTGGCGTGGAAGACATTCGCGACTTTGCGTGGATGCGCCTGCACAGCGATCTTCTGTTTCGCGGGGCGGCCTTATCCGCCCCGCTCAGCGCCGAATGCCTGGGCATCTGGCTAGACGCCGACAGCAACGCGTGGCGCTCATTCAATGCATCCACCACGCGCTTCGCCGGCGTGGCGGAAAGCTAACGTAGTTGTCAGCGTAGTTGTCAGCTGAGTTGCTAGCTGAGTTGCTAGCTGAGTCGCAAGCTTAGTTGCCGGTTTCGGATTGCAGGCGGCCCAGGATAAACCCATCCACCGAGCTCGTCCGGCCGCGCCACAGCGTGGGCTGCCCGGCAATGGGCGTGCCGTCGGCCGTGAAGAACAGCGCGTCGGTCAGGTGGATGTAGTTGGGCAGCGGGTCGGCCGGCTGCGGCACGCGGAACACATCCCCCAGTTCAGCCAGCGACCGGTGCACCGCATCACGGGCGTCGGCGTCCAGCATGTCGAGCGAACCCGTGAAGCTGGCGGCGAACCGGTCGAAATATTCCGCGCCCGACACGATGGACCCCGACACCAGCATGCCGCCCATTTGCAGCGTCACACCGATGCTTTCAAGCTGGCCGCCGTTGTTGACCAGGTTGACCAAAAATTGCAGGAAGGCGTCGGCGTGGGGGGCCGTGTTGGCGCTGGTGGTGGGCTCGTTGGACATATCGGGGTCTCGGAAAGGTCGTAGAAGACGCACAAGATACTCGAATCGCGCAAAAAAAGCCTACCAGCCCCAGCACGTGCCGGCCGCCGGTTTGCCGCAATTGCGGTAATTCACCGCAAACCACAGCTTGCCGGCGTTGCGCGGCGAGCCGTCGGTCTTGACGTCTACGCGCGGCAGTTCTTCCAGCGTGTCGCGTTGGCTCTTGATGGAGACGCCCGCGGCCACGTTGGCGGCCAAGGGGATGCGCCCCAGCGTTTGCGCTTGCCGGTCGTCGAACACAATATCGGTGTCGGCCAGCGCGCCCATTTTCAACGAGGCGTCGCGAACGGCGGCGGCATAGCTGTCGTTGGCGCCGCCGGGAACCAGCGTCGAACTCAGCGTGCTGACCGCCAGGATCTGCGCGGGCGTGGCGGGCGCGGCCATCTTGTATTGGTCCAGCGCCGGCAGTTGCCCGGCCGCTACCTGGCGACGCAGCCAGTCGCCCCACAGAAATTCCGCGAACTCGGGCAGGTTGCCGTTCTGGTAGGCGATGTCGCGGGTGAAGTACACCAGCGAGCGATAGCGGTCTTCCTGCATGCCGCCGGCTTCGTCGGCGCTGGCCAGACCCAGGCGGCTGGGTAATTGGTCGACGGTGATGGGCTGGTTCTGGCCATCGCGCAGCCACGCCCGGCGTTCGTCGACCATGCGTTGCCAGAACGCGGCGGCGGTCGGCAGGTTGCTGTAGTTGGCATCCACCTTGACCCAGACCGGCAGCTTCGGGCCGCCATCGAATATCTCGCGCAACGACGAGAACGTGTGATGGCCGTCGGTCAGGTACAGGTTGCCGTCCCAGCCCACCACCACGGTTTTCAGGTTTTCCGGATGCGTGCCCGGTGCGTCCTGGCACGCGAAAGTGGCGGGCTGATCCAGCCGCGCGGCGCGGGCCGCAGCCAGGTCGGCGAATTTTTCGGCGCGTTCCACACCGCCCATGTCCTCGCAGTAGTCGTCAAACTTCTTGCCGACGGTGCGATCCAGGTAGTCCAGCTGGCGGGCGTCGTCGCCGGCCCACGAGCGGTTGAAGTCGCCTTGCCAACGGCCCAGCTTGTAATAGATCTGGTCGTAGCCGATGGCAGCCTGCGTAGGGCGCAGGGCGTCGATGGTGAC
>NZ_LBHW02000080.1:0-9958 GCF_001005835.2 Achromobacter sp. LC458 | reverse complement strand
GGCCGTGCCGTTGGTAATCACGCCCACCAGGTTGCCGCGCGCGGTGTAGCGGTAGACGTTGGCCGGGTCGGCCACGATTTCTTCACAGGCAGAGGCAACGCCCGGCGAGTACGCCAACGCCAGATCGCGTTGGTTGACGAGCGGCTTGGACGCCACCACTGAAATCTTTCCCGGGGTGGGAAACTCGTGATAGTCCAATGCTGCCTGGCGGTCGGAGGGCGAATTCATGCGGCGGTAGCCTCGTGTGGCGAAATAAAAGGGTGACGTGAATATGGGAAAAATTCTAGGCGCGCAGACATAAGGTGTTGATTCGGATTTAATATCGTCCCATTACCTTTACCTTATGACGTGTCTATGACGGCCTTTGACCCAGATGCGGTAATCCGGAAACTGACCTCGCGGCTGAAGATGCGCCACCTGATGCTGCTGTTACAGATCGAGCAGCACGGATCGCTGACCCGCGTGGCCGAACACATGGCCACCAGCCAGCCCGCCGTGACCAACGCGCTGGCTGAACTGGAAAGCATGTTCGACGTGCCGCTGTTCGACCGCTCGGTGCGCGGCATGACGCCCACGCCGCTGGGCGCCGTGGTGCTGGCGCGGGCGCGTGGGCTGGTTCACGACCTGGGCCATCTGGTGCAGGAAATGGAGGCGGTGGCGGCGGGCCATGCCGCCCATCTGCACATCGGCGTCATTCCGTTTGTGTCGGGCCAGATGCTGTCGGCGGCCATTGGCCGCACCTTGCCGCAAGGCCGGCGCATTACCGCAACCATCCACGAAGGCCAGGGCCCCGCGCTGCTGCGCCAGCTGCGCGACCACACGCTGGATGTGGTGGTGGGCTGGGCCACGCCGTCGGTCGACCTGAGCAATATCGATTTTGAAGTGCTGTACCACCAGCAGCCCCGCCTGATCGCCAGCCGGCGCCTGGCGGCGCGGCTGGGGCGGTCGCGGCTGGAATGGGAGCGGCTGGCCGATCTGGACTGGATTCTGGGCACGCCGGGCAGCCCCATCCGGGACCAGGTGGCGGAGATTTTCCTGCGTGCGGGGGTGGCGCCGCCACCGCCATCGGTGCAAAGCGATTCGTCCAAGCTGATCGGCGAAATGATTGTGGCCAGCGACCGCGCCGTGTCGATCCTGCCGGCCGATATCGCCGACGAATTGGTGCGGATTGCGGGCGCGGCCATCGTGCCGTATTCGTTTGACTGGACGCTGCCGCCGATCTCGCTGTTCACGCGGGCCGATGGCCTGCGGCGCAACGTGGACGCGCTGTTCGCGTCAAAGCTGCGCGAGGTCTATACCAAGGGCGCGCGGCCGGGGAATTGACGGAAGGCCTTGAAGCGGGCGTTTGTCGACAAAATTGTCAACCAATGCAAACGTTGGCCCGTGCGTGGCCACCCCGATCCTATACTTGCGGCGCCAAGATTCATGCAGGAGGCCGCCGCTTGTTCCCCACCCCGCCCTCACACGCGCCGCGCCGCGCGTTTGCCCTTGCCTTGATTGGCCTTGCCGCATCCGCCGCGCTGTCCGGCTGCAATTCGATGCTTAACGAAGGCACCGGCGCGGCCGCCGGTATCGCGGGCACGGCCATTGCCAACAAAGTTACCGACAACGCCACCGTGGCCACCGGCATCGGCCTGGGCGTACAGGCCGGTGCGAAAGCGGCCCTGGCCTACGCGCAGCGCAAGACGCGCGGCGAAGAGCAAGACGCCATCGCCACAGCGGCCGGCGCGCTGGACGTAGGCGGCGTGGGCCCGTGGCGCGTCAAGCACCAGATCCCCATCGAAAGCGACGCGCAGGGGCAGGTTGCCGTCAGCCGCTTGATCGGCGGCGTCGGGCTGCAATGCAAGGAAGTGGTGTTTTCTATCGACACGCCAGCCGATAAGCCTGCCGATAAATCCCCCGACCAATCCGCCAACAAGGCCGCCAACAAGACCACCCACAAGCCCACCAACCAGGCCGAGGACGAACTCGCGCGCGAGTTCTACGTCACCACCATCTGCCGCGACGGCGCGCAGTGGCGCTGGGCCAGCGCCGAGCCGGCCACGGCGCGTTGGGGGTCGTTGCAGTGATCTCGCGTGTTTGTGTGTTGGCGCTGATGGCCGGCGCCCTGTTGTCCGGCTGCCAGAGCTCGTCAATCGGCGGGGCCACGGGCGCCGTGGTCGGCACCGTCAGCGGCGCGGCCACGGCCAACCCGGTTGCGGGCTACGCCATCGGCGTGACCGTGCAGGCCGCCGTGGACGCCACGGTGAAATACGTGCTGCGCGAATGGAAGAACGATCAACAGAACGTGATGGCCAACGCGGCGGGCGACCTGCCGATCGGCCAGATCCGCCACTGGCAGATCCGGCATGCGCTGCCCGTGGGTAACGAGAACGGCGGCATCCAGGTGGTGCGCGATATCGACACGCCGCTGACCCGCTGCCGCGAAGTGCTGTTCACGGTCGAGCAGGAAGACGCGCCCGCCCCCGCCTACACCAGCCTGATCTGCCGCCAGCAAAACGGCCAGTGGAAATGGGCGGCGGCCGAGCCGTCGGTGGCGCGCTGGAACGGCTTGCAATAGGCTTGATCGCGTCGGGATCGGCAAGCGATACTGGGCCACCGCCACGCGCCCAGCCCCACCCTATCCGTCCATGCCTTCCGGTCAATTCCAGATGCAGCGCAGCGTGCTTGCCGGCGTGCAGGCCGTTGCCGCGCGCAGCCGCCATGCGTTCGCGCGGCATACGCATGATCAGTTCGGTATCGGCGTGATGCGCCAGGGCGCGCAGGTGTCCCACAGCGGCCGGGGCGAGGTCACGGCCGGCCCGGGCCACGTCATTACCGTCAACCCCGGCGAAGTGCACGACGGCGCGCCCATCGGAGACACGCCGCGCGCCTGGCAGATGCTGTACCTGGACCCGGACGTGGTGATGGACGCCGCCGGCCAGCTTGCCGAAGCCGGCGGCTTGGCCGCCGCGTACGAATTCGTCTACCCGGCACGCGACCAGCCCCACCTTGCCCGCGACGTGTTGCGCTTGTACGCGCACGCCATCGGCAGCCCTGCCCCGCTGGCTAGCGACGCGTTATTGCTGCGCATCCTGATGCAGGCGCACGGCGAGCGCGCACCCGAGTTGACGCCGGATGCGCGCGCGGGTGTTCCCGCTTGCATCCGCCATGCGCGGGACCTGATCGACGACACCCCCGCCGCCGTGCTGTCGTTGGCCGACCTTGCCGCCGCCAGCGGACTCAGCCGCTATCAAGCGCTGCGCGCCTTCACGCGCGCCACCGGCATGACGCCGCACGCCTATCAGATACAACGTCGGCTGCTGTTGGCGCGGCAGCTGATCCGGCGCGGCATGCCGCTGGCCGACGTCGCCGCCGCCAGCGGCTTTGCCGATCAAAGCCACATGACGCGGCTGTTCACGCGCGCCTACGGCGTGTCGCCCGGCCACTACGCATCAGCGGCCCGCGCCGCCTGAGGCGGCAGTGGCGTTTCATTCCATGGAATTGGACTCAAGGGCGGGCACTGTCGCGCGATGTGGTGGCGCAATCCTCCTCACGGCGGACCACTGCTGCCCGATGCGGCAATGCACGCTCGTTCAAGGCAGACCTCTGCCGCCGATACCGCCCTCCTACTGACCCAGCCCTGCAATTTCATTCAAGACCGCGTGCGCGCGTCGGCCCATGCTGCGGCTTTCTTCAGCAAGGACGGGGCAATGAACGCAAGGGACAGGTTCCAAGGCTATGGCTTTCTGGCGGCGGCCATGGTGCTGGTGGGCAGCACGGTGGTGGCCAGCAAGATCATCGGCGCCGGCATGCCGCTTTTTACCGCCACCGCCTTGCGCTTTGCCCTGGCGCTGCCGTGCTTTGCGGTGTTGATGGCCGCCACCGGCGCCCGCGTGCCGCGCCTGGGCCGACGCGACTGGATGCTGCTGGCGGCACAAGCCATTGCCGGCAGCGTGGGCTACACGACATTGCTGATCGCCGGCTTGCAGCGCGCGTCGGCGGTGGACGGCGGCGTCATCCTGGGCACGCTGCCGCTGGTGTCCGCGGGCATCGCGATGCTGCTGCTGGGCGAGCGGCCGGGCAAGGCGACATTGGGCGCGATTGCCGTGGCCGCTGCGGGCGTCGCGCTGATGGCGCGGGGCGGTGGTGACGCGGACACGCCCGCGTCATGGACCGGCAACGCCCTGATTCTGGGCGCGGTCGTGTGCGAAGGGCTGTTCATCCTGCTGAACAAACGCTTGCACGTGCCCGTGCCGCCGCTGGCGCTGTCGACGGTGATGGCCGGGTTTGGACTGGCGTTTTCGGCGCTGGCCAGCGTGACCGAAGCCCCGTGGTCGCTCACCTTTTCAAGCGGCGCGATGATGGCCGTGGGCTACTACGCGCTGGTGCCCACGGTGGGCGGCTTCCTGCTTTGGTATGCGGGCGCGGCGCGCGTGCGCGGCGCGGAAGCGGCGTTGTTCACCGCGTTGGCGCCGACGTGCGCCGTGTTGCTGGCGGCAACGGTACTGGGCGAAACGGTGACGGCGGCGCAAGCGTTGGGCATGGGCTGTGTGCTGGCCGGCGTGCTGTGGCAGGCGGTGGCCGCGCGCGCTAGCCCCGGCTGAAGGCCAGGGCGAAGTCCTCGGAAAAAATATCCGCCAAGGCATGCCGCAATGCGGCCGCGCGTTCGGTGCCGTAGGCCGCTTCAAAACGGCGCTGCGCATCCTTCCACAAGCGTTTGGATTCCGCCAGCTTGGCACGGCCCGCGTCGGTCAGCGCCACCCGGCGGCTGCGGCCATCGCGTTCGTCGCGCGAGGTTTCTACATAGCCGTCGCGCTCCAGCGGTTTCAGGTTGTGCGCCAGCGCGGACCGGTCCAGCACCAGCGCGCGCGCCAGGTCGGTCATGGACGGGGTGCCGGCACGGGCGATGTGCACCAGGATGGAATGCTGCGACACCTTCAAACCGCAAGGCGCCAGCACCGTGTCATACAGCTGCGAGACGCGCCGGGTCGCCTTGCGCAAGGCGACCCGGCGCGTCTCGCAGCTGTATGACACGGTGCTGGCGCCTTGCGGTTTGAAGGTGTCGCAGCATTCCATCCTGGTGCACATCGCCCGTGCCGGCACCCCGTCCATGACCGACCTGGCGCGCGCGCTGGTGCTGGACCGGTCCGCGCTGGCGCACAACCTGAAACCGCTGGAGCGCGACGGCTATGTAGAAACCTCGCGCGACGAACGCGATGGCCGCAGCCGCCGGGTGGCGCTGACCGACGCGGGCCGTGCCAAGCTGGCGGAATCCAAACGCTTGTGGAAGGATGCGCAGCGCCGTTTTGAAGCGGCCTACGGCACCGAACGCGCGGCCGCATTGCGGCATGCCTTGGCGGATATTTTTTCCGAGGACTTCGCCCTGGCCTTCAGCCGGGGCTAGCGCGCGCGGCCACCGCCTGCCACAGCACGCCGGCCAGCACACAGCCCATGCCCAACGCTTGCGCCGCCGTCACCGTTTCGCCCAGTACCGTTGCCGCCAGCAACACGGCGCACGTCGGCGCCAACGCGGTGAACAACGCCGCTTCCGCGCCGCGCACGCGCGCCGCGCCCGCATACCAAAGCAGGAAGCCGCCCACCGTGGGCACCAGCGCGTAGTAGCCCACGGCCATCATCGCGCCGCTTGAAAAGGTGAGCGACCACGGGGCTTCGGTCACGCTGGCCAGCGCCGAAAACGCCAGTCCAAACCCGGCCATCACCGTCGACAGCGCCAGCGGCGGCACGGGCACGTGCAAGCGTTTGTTCAGCAGGATGAACAGCCCTTCGCACACGACCGCGCCCAGAATCAGGGCGTTGCCGGTCCATGACGCGGGCGTGTCCGCGTCACCACCGCCCCGCGCCATCAGCGCGACGCCCGCAGCGGCCACGGCAATCGCGCCCAATGTCGCCTTGCCCGGCCGCTCGCCCAGCAGCAGCATCGCGATGCCCGCGGACACCAGCGGCAGCGTGCCCAGGATGACGCCGCCGTCCACCGCCGACGCGCGCTGCAAGCCGGCGATCAGCAATGTCGTGTAGCCCACGCTGCCGGCAATGGCTTGTGCCGCCAGCAGCATCCAGTCGCGTCGGCCCAGGCGCGGCACGCGGGCGCCGGTGGCGGCCATCAACACCGCAAAGCACGGCAGCGCCAGGGCAAAGCGCAAGGCGGTGGCGGTAAAAAGCGGCATGCCGGCGCCGATGATCTTGCTGGCCACCACCGTGCTGCCCACCAGCACCATGGCCGCCGCCAGAAAGCCATAGCCTTGGAACCTGTCCCTTGCGTTCATTGCCCCGTCCTTGCTGAAGAAAGCCGCAGCATGGGCCGACGCGCGCACGCGGTCTTGAATGAAATTGCAGGGCTGGGTCAGTAGGAGGGCGGTATCGGCGGCAGAGGTCTGCCTTGAACGAGCGTGCATTGCCGCATCGGGCAGCAGTGGTCCGCCGTGAGGAGGATTGCGCCACCACATCGCGCGACAGTGCCCGCCCTTGAGTCCAATTCCATGGAATGAAACGCCACTGCCGCCTCAGGCGGCGCGGGCCGCTGATGCGTAGTGGCCGGGCGACACGCCGTAGGCGCGCGTGAACAGCCGCGTCATGTGGCTTTGATCGGCAAAGCCGCTGGCGGCGGCGACGTCGGCCAGCGGCATGCCGCGCCGGATCAGCTGCCGCGCCAACAGCAGCCGACGTTGTATCTGATAGGCGTGCGGCGTCATGCCGGTGGCGCGCGTGAAGGCGCGCAGCGCTTGATAGCGGCTGAGTCCGCTGGCGGCGGCAAGGTCGGCCAACGACAGCACGGCGGCGGGGGTGTCGTCGATCAGGTCCCGCGCATGGCGGATGCAAGCGGGAACACCCGCGCGCGCATCCGGCGTCAACTCGGGTGCGCGCTCGCCGTGCGCCTGCATCAGGATGCGCAGCAATAACGCGTCGCTAGCCAGCGGGGCAGGGCTGCCGATGGCGTGCGCGTACAAGCGCAACACGTCGCGGGCAAGGTGGGGCTGGTCGCGTGCCGGGTAGACGAATTCGTACGCGGCGGCCAAGCCGCCGGCTTCGGCAAGCTGGCCGGCGGCGTCCATCACCACGTCCGGGTCCAGGTACAGCATCTGCCAGGCGCGCGGCGTGTCTCCGATGGGCGCGCCGTCGTGCACTTCGCCGGGGTTGACGGTAATGACGTGGCCCGGGCCGGCCGTGACCTCGCCCCGGCCGCTGTGGGACACCTGCGCGCCCTGGCGCATCACGCCGATACCGAACTGATCATGCGTATGCCGCGCGAACGCATGGCGGCTGCGCGCGGCAACGGCCTGCACGCCGGCAAGCACGCTGCGCTGCATCTGGAATTGACCGGAAGGCATGGACGGATAGGGTGGGGCTGGGCGCGTGGCGGTGGCCCAGTATCGCTTGCCGATCCCGACGCGATCAAGCCTATTGCAAGCCGTTCCAGCGCGCCACCGACGGCTCGGCCGCCGCCCATTTCCACTGGCCGTTTTGCTGGCGGCAGATCAGGCTGGTGTAGGCGGGGGCGGGCGCGTCTTCCTGCTCGACCGTGAACAGCACTTCGCGGCAGCGGGTCAGCGGCGTGTCGATATCGCGCACCACCTGGATGCCGCCGTTCTCGTTACCCACGGGCAGCGCATGCCGGATCTGCCAGTGGCGGATCTGGCCGATCGGCAGGTCGCCCGCCGCGTTGGCCATCACGTTCTGTTGATCGTTCTTCCATTCGCGCAGCACGTATTTCACCGTGGCGTCCACGGCGGCCTGCACGGTCACGCCGATGGCGTAGCCCGCAACCGGGTTGGCCGTGGCCGCGCCGCTGACGGTGCCGACCACGGCGCCCGTGGCCCCGCCGATTGACGAGCTCTGGCAGCCGGACAACAGGGCGCCGGCCATCAGCGCCAACACACAAACACGCGAGATCACTGCAACGACCCCCAACGCGCCGTGGCCGGCTCGGCGCTGGCCCAGCGCCACTGCGCGCCGTCGCGGCAGATGGTGGTGACGTAGAACTCGCGCGCGAGTTCGTCCTCGGCCTGGTTGGTGGGCTTGTGGGTGGTCTTGTTGGCGGCCTTGTTGGCGGATTGGTCGGGGGATTTATCGGCAGGCTTATCGGCTGGCGTGTCGATAGAAAACACCACTTCCTTGCATTGCAGCCCGACGCCGCCGATCAAGCGGCTGACGGCAACCTGCCCCTGCGCGTCGCTTTCGATGGGGATCTGGTGCTTGACGCGCCACGGGCCCACGCCGCCTACGTCCAGCGCGCCGGCCGCTGTGGCGATGGCGTCTTGCTCTTCGCCGCGCGTCTTGCGCTGCGCGTAGGCCAGGGCCGCTTTCGCACCGGCCTGTACGCCCAGGCCGATGCCGGTGGCCACGGTGGCGTTGTCGGTAACTTTGTTGGCAATGGCCGTGCCCGCGATACCGGCGGCCGCGCCGGTGCCTTCGTTAAGCATCGAATTGCAGCCGGACAGCGCGGCGGATGCGGCAAGGCCAATCAAGGCAAGGGCAAACGCGCGGCGCGGCGCGTGTGAGGGCGGGGTGGGGAACAAGCGGCGGCCTCCTGCATGAATCTTGGCGCCGCAAGTATAGGATCGGGGTGGCCACGCACGGGCCAACGTTTGCATTGGTTGACAATTTTGTCGACAAACGCCCGCTTCAAGGCCTTCCGTCAATTCCCCGGCCGCGCGCCCTTGGTATAGACCTCGCGCAGCTTTGACGCGAACAGCGCGTCCACGTTGCGCCGCAGGCCATCGGCCCGCGTGAACAGCGAGATCGGCGGCAGCGTCCAGTCAAACGAATACGGCACGATGGCCGCGCCCGCAATCCGCACCAATTCGTCGGCGATATCGGCCGGCAGGATCGACACGGCGCGGTCGCTGGCCACAATCATTTCGCCGATCAGCTTGGACGAATCGCTTTGCACCGATGGCGGTGGCGGCGCCACCCCCGCACGCAGGAAAATCTCCGCCACCTGGTCCCGGATGGGGCTGCCCGGCGTGCCCAGAATCCAGTCCAGATCGGCCAGCCGCTCCCATTCCAGCCGCGACCGCCCCAGCCGCGCCGCCAGGCGCCGGCTGGCGATCAGGCGGGGCTGCTGGTGGTACAGCACTTCAAAATCGATATTGCTCAGGTCGACCGACGGCGTGGCCCAGCCCACCACCACATCCAGCGTGTGGTCGCGCAGCTGGCGCAGCAGCGCGGGGCCCTGGCCTTCGTGGATGGTTGCGGTAATGCGCCGGCCTTGCGGCAAGGTGCGGCCAATGGCCGCCGACAGCATCTGGCCCGACACAAACGGAATGACGCCGATGTGCAGATGGGCGGCATGGCCCGCCGCCACCGCCTCCATTTCCTGCACCAGATGGCCCAGGTCGTGAACCAGCCCACGCGCCCGCGCCAGCACCACGGCGCCCAGCGGCGTGGGCGTCATGCCGCGCACCGAGCGGTCGAACAGCGGCACGTCGAACATGCTTTCCAGTTCAGCCAGCGCGTTGGTCACGGCGGGCTGGCTGGTGGCCATGTGTTCGGCCACGCGGGTCAGCGATCCGTGCTGCTCGATCTGTAACAGCAGCATCAGGTGGCGCATCTTCAGCCGCGAGGTCAGTTTCCGGATTACCGCATCTGGGTCAAAGGCCGTCATAGACACGTCATAAGGTAAAGGTAATGGGACGATATTAAATCCGAATCAACACCTTATGTCTGCGCGCCTAGAATTTTTCCCATATTCACGTCACCCTTTTATTTCGCCACACGAGGCTACCGCCGCATGAATTCGCCCTCCGACCGCCAGGCAGCATTGGACTATCACGAGTTTCCCACCCCGGGAAAGATTTCAGTGGTGGCGTCCAAGCCGCTCGTCAACCAACGCGATCTGGCGTTGGCGTACTCGCCGGGCGTTGCCTCTGCCTGTGAAGAAATCGTGGCCGACCCGGCCAACGTCTACCGCTACACCGCGCGCGGCAACCTGGTGGGCGTGATTACCAACGGCACGGCC